>JAWARX010000068.1:0-9422 GCA_038893155.1 Halalkalicoccus sp. | reverse complement strand
GGAATCGTCTGATACGACCGGTTGTAGCCCGTTATCGGTGATCGCGGACCCGTGCCGGCGATCATCGGTAAATCGTTACAACGTATGAACCCCTCCGATAATCCCTGTGAGCCGTGAGCGCCCCGATGGGAGGTCGAACGCATTAAGTACCCGGGGTGCCGAGTGCCCGGAAATGAACGGGGGATCGTACAAACGACCGTGGCTCGCCGCCGTTTTCGCTATTCTCGTCCCCGGCCTCGGTCACGTCTACCTCCGCGCCTGGCTTCGCGCGTTGCTGTGGTTCTGGATGGTGGTCCTCTCGTTCGTCCTGTTCGTCCCCGAGGAACTGATCGAGGGCGTCCAGTCGTTCGGCGACGCGATGGCGGTGTCCGCGGAGCTTCCGTTCGAGGCACAGCTCGCGCTGTTGGTCGTGATCACGTTCAGCGCCGCCGACGCCTACTGGCAAGCCAGTCAGCAACGCCAGCGCGTCGAGGGCGAACGCTGTCCCCACTGCGGCCGCGAGATCGACGACCTCGACCTGGAGTTCTGTCACTGGTGTACCGAGCCGCTCGATCCCGACGCGGGGGCCGAACCCGGCGAGTCCGGTCCTACTTCTCGATGATCCGCTCCTCGACGGCCTCGCCGAAGTGGCGAGCGACCGCCTCGTAGTACAGCAACAGCTCGTCGCCCTCTTCGAGATCCGTCACCGCCTTGCGCCCCTCGCGGGTCCGAACCTTGATCGTCTCCGCGTTCTGGAGCAACGTCGCGACCCGATCGCCGCCTTCGGTTTCGGCCTCGATCCGGAACATCGGGCGCTTTTCGATCTTCACCCGGCCGACGATCGCCTCGCGGGTGTTCCCGTCCGCGTCGACCAGCTGGACCTCGTCGCCGCTTTCGAGCTCCGAGAGATACTTCGTGCCGCCGTCGGGCGTGCGCACGTAGGCGTGGACCGCCCCCGCGTTCACGCGAAACGGGCGGGAGGCGACGTAGGGCGACTCGGCGGTCTCGGCGTGGACGAAAAACAGTCCGCGGGACATCGAGCCGACGAGCATCCCCTCGTCGTGGTCCATCAGGCTGCCCGTATCGACGCAGACCCGGTCGGCGCTCCCAGTTTGAGCGATCTCGGTGACCGTCGCCCACTGGAGATCGAGGTGTTCGCGCTCTGCGCTGTCGCGCACCGCGACCGTCTCGCGGATCGTGTCGGGGTCGTCAGCGTCCAGTAGAACCGCGTCCGCACCGATTTCGAGCGTCTCGAAGGCGGTGCGGGCCTCCTCTGCGGACTGGACGCCCGCGATCAGCTCGGTCTCCGCGCCGATCCGGGCGATCAGGTTCTCGAGGGGAATGATCGTCCAGTCCTCGCCGACGACGATCGTATACTCGGCCTCGGTCGCGGCCTCCTCCGCGAACGCCTCGTAGTACTCGTCGAAAATTCTGACGTACGCGCCCGTCTCGCGGTCCTCTCGGCGAAGCGCCGAGAGGTCGGCCGAGCCCGAGAAATCGTCGGGTAGGTCGACGGTGCCGTCGCCCTCGCCTTTCTTGCCAACGACGACCGCGTCGGGCTCGGGGCGCTCGGTCTCCTCTGCGTCCATGACGTGAACGTCCCCGCCCGAGCGAAACGCCGCGACGTTGACCGCGCCGAGCTCTCGAACTCGCTCGACGTCGCCCTCGTCGACGAGGACCCAGTCGACGCCGGCTTCGAGCCCGGCTGTGATGCGTCGTTTGCGCGCCTCCCAGTCGCCGACCGCGTCGTCGGCTTTCAGCCACACGGATCGCGTCATGTCTCGTCGCTCGCACGGCGATGCAATGAACGTGGCGGATGTCGCCGTCGCTGCCGGGTGAGGAGCTTTGGACCCGCAATCCGTAGCGCGCACGTGACAGAACACGTCCTCTACGGCGGGAAAGGCGGGGTGGGCAAGACGACGATGGCCGCCGCGAGCGCGCTCGTGTTCGCAGAACGCGGCGAGCGCACGCTCGTCGTCTCGACGGACCCGGCCCACTCGCTTTCGGACTCGCTCGATCTCGACCTTTCGGGGGAGCCGACCGAGGTACGAGAGAACCTTTTTGCCGCGGAGATCGACCCCGAGAGCCGGGCTGACAGGTACAGATCGATCGTCTCGGCGATCGCGCGCGACCTGCGAGCGGTGGGGATCAGCCTTTCGGAGGACGAGGTCGAACGCATCTTCGGCTCGGGAATCCCCGCGGGCGGCGACGAGGCCGCCGCCCTCGACGTGATCGCGGAGTACGTCGGAAGCGAGGAGTACGACCGGATCGTCCTCGACACCGCGCCGACGGGCCACACCCTCCGGCTGCTCGAACTGCCAGAGGTGCTCGATGCCGCGCTCGAAACCACCGACTCGGTGCGGGGTCAGCTCAACCGGATGGCGACCTCGACGCGGAGCATGCTGATGGGGCCGGCCGCCTACCTCGGCCGGGACGAAAGCGAAGACGAGATCGCCGAACTGAAAACCCGGCTGGAACGCGCCCGCGAGGCGCTTCGCGATCCCGAGCGCACCGAGTTCCGGGCCGTGTTGATCCCCGAGCGCATGGCGATCGCCGAGACCGAGCGGCTGATCGAGCGCCTGCGGGCGCTCGAAATGCCCGTCTCGACGCTCGTCGTGAACAGGGTCCTCGGGGATATCGACGAGGACTGTGCGCGCTGTCGAACCCGAAAGGAGCGCCACGAGAAACGGCTGGCGGAGATCGGCGAAACGTTCCCCGGCTTCGAGATCGTGACCGTGCCCGAGGCGACCGGCGAGGTGCGAGGGATCGACTCGCTGGAGCGGATCGCCGGGCGGCTGGACCCGTAGCGGCTCGTGGGCTGCAGCCCCGGTGAACTCGCTGCCGGAACGGGTGACAGCGGGCGCGGGCGAGCGGCGTTCTCACGCGCGCAGCGAGTGAGAGCACGGAAGAGCCTCGCTCTTCAGGAGCGAGTCCGCGCTTTTCGGAGGGGATTTTTGCTCCGGGCGGTACGCGAACGCAGTGAGCGCACCCGAGGAGTAACAAGGCCCCTACGCGATCTGCCAGCCGCCGTCGACGGACAGCAACTCGCCGGTGGTGTAGCCGGCGGCGTCGCTCGCCAGAAACAGCGTCGCGTCCGCGACGTCCTCCGGGAAGCCAGCTCTGCCCATCGGGATCGGTTTCAGATATCCTTCGTCGCCGGCACGCTCGACCGTGCGCTCGGTGCCGTTCTCGGTGAACTCGGTGGCGATCTGTCCCGGCGCGGTGGCGTTCACCCGAATCCCCTCGGAGGCGAGTTCGAGGGCCGCCCCTCGCGTGAGCATCCGAAGCGCTCCCTTCGTCGTATCGTAGGCCACCTGTCCGTGCTGGGCGAGGTTCGAGCTGATCGAGGCGGTGTTGACGATCGCGCCCTCGACGCCCCGATCGATCATGTCGCCGGCGGCGGCCTGCGTCCCGACGAACATGCCCCGGACGTTGACCTCGTAGCCCGCGTCGAGGTCATCGACGTCGTAGTCGGTGAAGGAACCGCCGATGTAGACGCCAGCGTTGTTGACCATGACATCTACGCCCCCGAACTCGCGGGCGGCCTCGATCACCGAGCGCACCTGTTCCGGGTCGGCGACGTCCGTCTCGACGAACGCGGCGCGTCCCCCCGTTTCCTCGATCGCCTCGTGGGTCGGGACGTCGACGTCGGGGTCCTTCGGCTCCTCCTGGCGATCCGCGACGATCACGGTCGCGTCCGCGTTCCCGAACGCCAGCGCGATCGCCCGGCCGATTCCGGACGCCCCACCGGTGACGACGACGGCCTCGTCCGCGAAGTCGTAGTGTGCCTGTCCCATACTGCCGTGAGGACGCGCTCGGAGCAAATCGGTTGTGCCTGCAGGCGGGTGCACTACCGGTCGTCGGACGCGACGCGCACCGAGATCCCGAGCGTCCCGTGGGCGTTGTTGCCGTAGCCTTCCGCGTTCCACGGGTAGGCGTCGTCGGCGATCCCCGTCCGCTCGGGATCGGGGTCCGCGATCCGCGCCGGCTGGGTCCGCCCTTTCGCGTCGTTCGCCCGCGCGAGCAGGCGGTGCTCGCCCGCCTCGGGCGTCCACTCGAACCAGAAGCGACGCCACGAATACCGCCCCAGCGCCGGCTCGCCGAGGTCGGCGTCGACCCACGTCTCGCCGCCGTCGATCGAGAGGTCGACACACTCTACCGGGGTCTCGCCGGCCCACGCCAGCCCCCGGATCTCGATGGAATCGGCAGAGAGGCTCGCGCCGTCGGCGGGGGCCGTGATCAGCGATTTGGGGAGCTGATCGAAAAAGTAGGCGTGACGGGGCTCCCCGGCCGCCATCTGTTCGTAGGTGTCGGTCGTCTCTACCGCGTCGAGTTCTTCTGGCTCTTTTTCTTCCGTGGGTCGAAGGCGGTATTCGCGCTGCTGGTATTTCGTGTAGCGCTCCCACTCCTCGCCCGTCGGCATCGACTCGGCGACGTGGATCCGGTCGACCCACTTGACGCTGTTGTTGCCGAACCAGCCGGGCACGAGCAGGCGAACGGGATGGCCGTGATCGGGCGGCAGCGGGCCGCCGTTCATCTCGTAGGCGAGCACGCAGTCCTGCCGAACTTTCTCCATCGGCAGCGACCGACAGAAGACGTCCTCGTCCTCGGGTGCGTCCCCGCCCATCACCGACACCCAGCCCTCCTCGGGGGCGTCGTAGGCCGCAAGCAGCGCCCGGACGGGCGTGCCGGTCCAGACGGCGGTGCTGACCGCGCCGTCGGTCCACTGGTGGCCCTCGGCGTCGGGTTCGAAAAACGCCCGCCCGTTGCCCGAACACTCCATCGTGTGAACGACCGACTCGGTGGGATACTCGGTGCGCAGCTTCGCGAGGGCGACGGTGGGGCCGTCGGCGTCCGGGCCCCTCTCGCCGCTGCCCTCGATCAGCCCCGTCAGCGCTATCTCCCACCCCTCGGCGTCGGTCTCGGGCGTCGGGTAGTGATTCCGGACGTAGTGGGTGTCGGTGGGCGTCAACAGCGATTCGAGATCCGACCGGGAGGCGACCTCGGCGTTCTCGGGCGACGCAGAGAGCACCCGCAGCGAGGGGATCTCCTCGCCGAGCGCCGGCTCCCCGCCGGGACGAAGCTCGCGTGGCATGCGCGGCGGTTCACCGTTCGGCTCGATAGTCGTTGTGCCTGCAGCGGTCGGTCTAGACCTCGACCGCCAGCCCCGACTTCTCGATGGCTTCCTCGGCGCTCGCGTCCTCGTGGATCACCGCCGAGACCGCCCGCGCGATCGCCTCGGGGTTCTCGTGCTGGAAGATCGACCGCCCCATCGAGACGCCCGCGCCGCCGGCGTCCATCGTCCCACGAACCATCTCGACGGTCTCCCTCTCGGTGCCCCGCGAGCCGCCGGCGATCACAACCGGCAGCCGGGTCGACTCGACCACGTGCTGGAAGCTCTCCGCGTCGCCCGAGTAGCCCGTCTTGACGACGTCCGCGCCCAGCTCCTCGGCGAGGCGCACCGCGTGACCCAGCGCTTCCGGGTCACTGCTGTCGATCCCCGGCCCGCGCGCGTAGGCCATCGCCAGTACGGGGATGCCGAAGCGCTCGGCCTCGCCGGTCAACTGGGCGAGCCCTTCGATCTGTTCGGGCTCGTAGTTCGAGCCGACGTTGATGTGGAACGACACGGCGTCCGCGCCCGCCCGGATCGCCTCCTCTATCGTGCAGGTCACCCGTTTGTCGTTCTCGTCCGGGCCGATGGTGGTCGAGCCGTTGACGTGGACGACGTAGCCCGCGCCGTTGGTGTTGGGGTGGACCCGCGGGGCGATCCCCTTCTGGGTGAGCACGCAGTCCGCCCCGCCCCGGGTCACCGCGTCGATCGTCCTCTCGATCTCTTTGAGTCCCGTCACCGCGCCCATCGTGATCCCGTGGTCCATCGGGACGATGAGGTACTTCCCGTCCGTACTGATCCGGCTCACGCGTGCGTCGAATCCTGCGGTCATAGTATGAGAAACTCCGGCATGGAGCGGTTATGGGCGTTCCGGTCGCGGCCGGTCTTCGGCCCCGGCGAGCGCGCCCTCTTTCAGCTCCCGTGCTTTCCGTTCGAGGTGCTCACCGACGGTTCCGTCGTCCGTGTCGCCCTTTGCTACTATATCGACGAGCGCGCTCCCGACGATGATCCCGTCGGCGCCGCCCGCGACGATCCGTTCGGCGTGCTCGCGCTCGCTGATCCCGAAGCCGACGGCTTTCGGAACGTCCCACTCCCGGAGCCGATCGAGGCTCGCGTCCGTCTGGTCGCTTACGTCCGTGCGAGCGCCAGTGGTTCCCAGCCGGGCCTGCACGTAGACGTAGCCAGAGACCTGATCCATGATCCGCTTCAGTCGTTCGCCCCGCGTCGTCGGCGCGACGATGAAGATCAGGTCCAGCCCGTGTTCGTCACACGCCTCCCGGAGCGGGTCGCTCTCCTCTGCGGGCAGGTCCGGCACGACGAAGCCGTCGATCCCGACCTCCGCGGCGCGCCGGACGAACGGTTCGGGACCTTCTTCCCCACCGTATCGGTAGATCAGGTTGTAGTAGGTCATACAGACGATCGGAACCTCTACGTCCAGCTCCTCGACCAGCTCGAAGTACGTCTCCGGCGTCATCCCCCCTTCCAGCGAGCGGACGATCGCGTTCTGGATCGTCGAGCCCTCGGCGATCGGCTCGGAGAAGGGAAGCCCGAGTTCGACGACGTCCGCCCCGCCACGCAACAGCGCGCGGACGTACTCCTTCGTGGACTCCGCGTTCGGATCGCCCGCGGCGAGATACGGGATGAAGGCCGGTCCATCGGAAAAGGCCTCGTCGATGCGACTCCTGCTCATAGCCCTCCCTCGTCTCGCGGGCTCTGCCCGTCTTCTCGCGGCCTTCGGCCGCTCGAATGGTCCGAGGGACCGTGTCCCTCGCTACTCGACTGATTCGGGGCGCTATGCGCCCCGTTAAACACGTCCATCTCCGGTGCGATGTCGATCTCGCGTTCCGCCGTCTCCTCGATGACGGATTCGAGGTCCTTGTCGCCCCGTCCCGAGACGTTGACGATCACGCACTCGCCGAGGTCCCCGTAGTTCTCCTCCAGGAAGGCGAAGGCGTGGGCGGTCTCTAGGGCGGGGATGATCCCCTCTAACTGCGAGAGGCGATGGAACGCTTCGAGCGCGCCATCGTCGTCGACGTTCACCGGCGTCACTCGCCCCTCGTCGACGAGGTGGGCGAGTTCCGGCCCGACGCCCGCGTAATCCAGCCCCGAGGACACGGAGTGTGACTCCATGATCTGGCCGTCGGCGTCCTGAAGCAGTTGGGTGCGCGCCCCGTGGAGCACGCCCTCGCTCCCCGTCGAGAGCGACGCGGAGTTGGGTGCGACGCCCGCGGCCGCGTCGACCTCCAGACTGCTGCCGCCGGCCTCGACGGCGTACAGCCCGACCTCCTCTTGGGGGACGAACTCGTGGAACGCCCCCATCGTGTTCGAGCCCCCGCCCGCACACGCGAGCACGCTGTCGGGGAGTCGGTCCGCCTTTTCAACCACTTGCTCGCGGGCCTCCTCGCCGATCACGCTCTGAAAGTCCCGGACCATCCGCGGGAAGGGGTGCGGTCCCACTACGGAGCCGATCACGTAGTGGGTGTGCTCGACGCTCGTCGCCCAGTCGCGCATCGTCTCCGAGATGGCCTCCTTGAGGGTTCCTCGCCCCGTCGTCACCGGGTTCACGTCCGCACCGTTGAGGCGCATCCGGAAGACGTTGGGCCGCTGACGGAAAATGTCCCGCTCGCCCATGTAGATCTCACAGGGCATGCCGAGGTGGGCGGCAGCCATCGCCGTCGCGGTGCCGTGCTGGCCCGCGCCCGTCTCGGCGATGATCCGCTCTTTGCCCATGTACTTGGCGAGCAGCGCCTGCCCGAGGGCGTTGTTCAGCTTGTGTGCCCCGCCGTGGAGCAGGTCCTCGCGCTTGAGGTAGATATCCCTGCCGTAGCGCTCGCTCAGCTGTTCTGCGTGCTGTAAGGGTGTGGGCCGCCCGCCGAAATCGCGCAGGCGCTCGCGGAACTCGTCCATGAAGCCCGCCTCGTTTTCGAGGACGTACCGTTGATAGGCGTCCTCCAGCTCCTCGATCGCGGGCATCAACGCCTCGGGAACGTACTGGCCGCCGTAGCGTCCGAACTTGCTCGTACTCATGCTGTGGTGAACTCCCTCATGTTCGCTTTCACGTCGCCGTCCATGATTGCAGTACCGATCAACAGCGCGTCCGCACCCGCCGCCCGCATCCGCCGGACATCTTCGTTCGAGCCGATCCCGCTTTCCGCGACGAGCAGGACGTCCTCGGGGGCCTCCGTTGCCACCGTTTCGAACGTACCCAGATCGACTTCGAGTCGGGCGAGATCGCGGTTGTTGATTCCGACGATCATCGCGTCGGCCGCGATCGCCCGTTCGAGCTCCTCGCGGCTGTGGACCTCCACCAGCGGCTGGAAGCCCCGTTCGCGCGCCGCCCCCACGAGCCCCGCGAGATCGTCGACGAACCGCGCTATCAACAGGATCAGGTCCGCCTCGACCGTGTCGAGCTGTTCCTCGCGGAGCACGAAGTCCTTCCGGAGCACCGGCACGTCGACGGCCTCGCGCACCCGCTCTAAGGTTTCTGGCGACCCCCCGAAGTGCTCCGGCTCGGTCAGCACCGATATCGCTGCCGCCCCGCCGGCGACCATCGCCCGTGCTAGTTCGACGGGATCGTCCTCGCGGACGCCCTCGGTCGTCGGGCTGGTCGGCTTCACCTCGGCGATCACCGGCACGCGCCCGTCGGCCTCCGCGGCGGTCACGGCCTCGGGAAACGATCGGGCCTCTACGGCGAGTCGGTCCCCGCCGCCCTCGCGCTCGCGGGCCGCCCGCAGGATCGACGCGATGGCCGGCGCCACTCCATCGATAGCGTCCATAGTTGTACACTAACGGACTGATATGCACATAAGACTTGCGTCACGGGGTTGAAGTCCCGGACCGTCCTCCTCCCGGTATGGACGAGAGCGACACCGGGATCTACGCCCGCGAGATCGGGGAGCTGGACGAGACGGTGCAGGTCGGGATCGCCTCCGGTCGCGTGATCAGCCTCTCGGTTCCCGGGCGTCCGGAGGAAGCGACGCCCGAGCACGAACTGCTCGACCGGATCGAGCGGTACGTCGCGGGCGAACCGGACGACTTTTCGGACGTGCCGATCGCGCTCACCGTGCCGACCGACCACCGGGCGGTCCTGGAGCGCGTTCGGAAGGTTCCCTACGGCGAGACGACCGACGCGGCGACGCTCGCCCGGAGCGCAGGGCTCGACCCGGAGGAGGACCTCGATGTGGTTCGGACCGCCCTCGAATCGAACCCGGTTCCGGTCCTGCTTCCCGACCACCGGGTCGTCGACGGCCCGAGCGCGCTTCCCGGGGGACTCGCACGCCGGCTGCGCTCGATCGAGTCCGATCGCTAAGTCCACTCGACGCCGAGCCCCTCG
>JAWARX010000067.1:0-9641 GCA_038893155.1 Halalkalicoccus sp. | reverse complement strand
CCTTCGTTTCGTGTAGAACACTCCCACCCTTCTAAGGGCGGTCGTGATCCCGTACCGGCGGTCGCCTGTGCAGGTCAGCGACCGCCGGTAAATCGTTAACCGCCCTCATCACGCCAGCAGCCAGCCGGCGATCCGGGGGGTGAGAAACGCCTCGACGAACGAAGCGACGACGAAGACGAGGGCGAGGCCGACCATCACCCAGAACGCCGTTCGGATCGCCGCGGCGAGCGCCGCGTCGTCGTTCCGGCCCCGAAACCGCTGCCAGCCGGCGCCTGCGAGGTAGAATCCGAGCGCGCCCGAGACCGCGAGCGCGGGGACTTCGAGTAGCGCGTGGGGGACGACCAGCGCGGCTACCGCGAAGAGGTCGGCGCTGACCCCGGCGACGATCCCGACGACCGCCCCGTTGAACAGCAGGTTGACGGCGGTCGGGATCCCGAGTGCGAGCCCCGCAAAGGTCTGGCCGAGCGCGACCAGCCAGTTGTTCACCGCGATCATCACGAACGTATCGAGCGGGAAGGCCCCGAACACCATCGTCGGATCCCCGATCTCGCCGGTCTCGACGGCGAACTCCCCGACCGCGAGGTAGCCCCCGAGGGTACCGATCCCGAACAGCAGGAGGCTCAGGCCGGTCAGCCCGAGCCCGCCTTTCGAGAGCGTAAACGCCCGGAGCGATCGCATGCTCCGGTTCCAGCCGGCACGGAGACGTGCCCGCGCGCCGGGACCGTCACCCGAGAGCAGGGGGCGGGTGTCGATCCGCTCGCCCTCGGCGTAGATCCCCGTCTTGAGCAGGTGGAGGAACGGCGCGACGAACAGCAGGCCGAACAGCGAGACGACGTTCGAGACGCCCAGGATCGCCAGCCCGGCGGTCGCGACGCCGATCGCCGCCGAGAGCCCGATCGCGATGACGACGTAGACGGCGAAGGCGCCCGGACGCCGGCGAACGAAGCCCGCGCCGCGTTTGAGCCCCTCGATCGTTCCGACGCGATCGATCACGACCGCCTGCGGGGCGAAGACGAAGACCGCGGCGATCAGGATCATCGAGAGCAGCCAGACCGGCGCGAGCAGCGCGGCCCCGGCCGCGACGACCAGCCCGATGCCCGGATCGGCGGCGTAGATCGCGCCAGCCACGAAGACGACCAGCCCGTAGACGAGCGTGACCAGCAAGTACAGCCCGTATTCGAGGAGTCGGAGCCCGACGAACGGTTTCGTATCGCCGACCGCACCCGTCACTCCCGACTCGACCGGCCTTTGACCTCGAAGGGCGGCGTAGACGGTGTGGATCTGGCCGGCGTGGAAGGCCGCGCCCACGAGGATCCAGACGGCGATTCCCACGAGGATCGAGATCCCGATGACCGCGATCACGCCGGGCGTGAACAGCCCCGCGAGCGCCTGTTCCAGCTGCTCGGCCGGCAGGGCGTCGGGGTCCGCGGTCGCCGGGTCGTCCCCGGCCTCGTCGATCGCCTCGAAGTCCGTCCCCGCGAGCGCCTCCTCGAGGGGAGCCAGCCGGCCCTGAAAGAGCAGGAGGAGGTAGGCGAGAAACAGGCCAATCAGCGGGATCGTCCGTGCGATCGTGCCGGCGCCGTAGCCCACGAAGTACGCGGGCAACACCGCCGCCGGCTTCGCGAGCAGCGTCGAGAGCGCGCCGTCGAGCGCGTCGGTGACCTTCATCCATCACGTATCCCTCTGTCAGTCGTATAATCATTACGACTCGTTGGGGGCGGATCCCGGACCGCGCGATCGACCTCGTCCGGTCGGTTGATTACCCGCTCGTCCGAGAGGGCGAACGTGAGCCTCGCTCCTTCGGCCGTGCTCGGGATCGCCCTCTCGGTGCTGGCCGCGCTGGCCTTCGCCGGCCAGTATCTCTGTGTCCGGCTCGGGACCGATCGCGGGAGCGTCACGGACGTCATGCTGATCTCGCTGGTCTGTAACGTGGTCCTGATCGGGCCGGCGGCCCTGATCGTCCACTACCCCGAGTACGCGCTCACCCGCTTTTCGGTGCTCTCCTTTGTCGCCGCGGGACTGTCGGGATCGCTGCTCGCCCGGCTGTGTATGTTCAAGAGCGTCGAGACGATCGGGGCGAGCCGGACCTCGCCGGTGGTCTCGGCGAACGTCTTCTTCGCGACGCTGCTCGCGATCGTCGTCCTCGGCGAGACGCTCACTCCGGCACACTTGCTCGGGATCGTCCTCGTGGTCGCCGGCGTCGCGGTCATCTCCTGGGAGACGGCGACCGACGACCCCGAGCGCCCGCTCCGGGAAGTCGGTCTTTCCCTCCTGTTGCCGCTGGCCGCGGCCGCGTTCATCGGGTTCGAACCGATCTTCGTCTCGATGGGGCTCGCGGAGGGGACGCCCCTCCTCCCGGGGTTCGCGATCAAGGCGACGGTCGCGACGACCGCCTTTCTCGCCTACCTGCGGTTCTCGGGCGTGCGGCCGACGGCATCCGTTCGTCGAACGCCCGAGCTGAAGTGGCACCTCGGGGCCGGCGTGACGAGCACGGTCGGTATCGGGTCGTACTTCGCGGCCCTCGAGGTCGCGCCCGTCGTGATCGTCGTTCCGCTGCTCCAGACCTCGCCGCTGCTCGTGGTCGTCCTCTCTGCGGTCTTTCTCCCGCGACGGCTCGAACGGGTCACCTGGCGGCTCGTCGCGGCGGCCTGCGTGGTCGTGGTCGGCGCGACGGTCGTCTCGCTGTCGGGATAGGGCGGTTGACGACGAGCGAGACCGCCAGTTCGATCAGCGCGGTCGCGAGGACGACGCCCGTGACGATGAGGATCCCACCCGAACCGATCGTCGAGACGATGGCACCGCCGAAAAACACTTTTGGCCCGCTCTCGACCTCTCGATCGATGAGTTCCCTTCCTCGCCGCCGACTCCTCCAGGCGGGATCGACAGCGGCCGCGTTCGCACTCGCCGGCTGTTTCGGCGATAGCGACGTCTTCCCGACCGACGGGGACGAACGGAGCGACGACGCCGAGGACGAGTCGGGCGACGATCGGCCGAACGGCGACGCCGATCGATACACGATCGTCCGGTACTCGACCGACCGACAGCCCGAGTGGCGCGACGAGGACGAGTCGGGACAGCTGGCCGTTTTCACCACCGAGGACGAACTCCGGGGCGCGCTGGCTCTCGACGAGCTTCCCGAGGACCGCCGCGAGGCAGTCGAGTCGCTGATCGAGGACACCGACTTCGAGGAGACGGTACTGCTCTCGGTCGCCTCGGTTGGGCCCACCACCTGTTACGATACGCTCGAGGTGGAGGAGCTCGGGATCGAGGAAGCGACGCTTTCCGGTCGGGTCACGGCGGTCGAGACGAGCGACTCCGACGAACTGTGCGGCGAGGCGATCACGTACCCGTCGGCGCTGCTCAGACCCGAGTTCGGCGCCCGGCCCGAGCGCGTCGCGATCACGATCGTCGATGGCTGGGGCGAGCGCGAGACGATCGAACGACCGGTCGAGTAGCTCAGAACTCGACCGCTCCGATCCAGCCCTCTGTGCCGTGTGCCGGACAGAACGGTTCGTGATTCTGTCTGCAGTTTTCGTCCATGCACCACCCGCATTCGCACCACCGGTGGTACGAGTGATCCGGAAATCTATGCCGACAGAGCGTGCATCTGGTCCCCATGTACTGTGGTACATCGTAGCACGGCTTAACCCCGTCGTGGGTCCCGTCGCTGAGGTGTTTTACTCCCGATACGACCGATACTGGTCGTAGCTGGGGACACCGATTCAGTACACCAGTACGCTCATTACGAAAGCACACCAATACGTTCGTATGCCGATCAGCATCGATGATTTCTCCGCCGGACGACTTCCGGACGGGCCGAGCGTTCCCGAGCAGGTGGTGTCGTTTCTCGCCGCGAACGACGACAAGGCGTTCACCCGCTCGGAGATCGCTGCCGGAATCGACGCCGATCCAAACGCCGTCGGGACGGCGCTCTCCCGACTGAAAGAGCGCGAGCTGGTTCGCCATCGGGGCAACTACTGGGCGATCACCGAAGATCGCGAGCGGCTTCAGTCGGCGTATCAGCTCCACCGGGCAGGGACGGTGCTGGACGAGCAGGACGGGGGCATCGATCCCGAGGAGTGGGACGAACACGCGCCCGACGAACCACATCCCAGCGAGCAGGAGTGATGCAGCCGGAACGCGGCGATGTCGTTCGAAGTGTGGATCCGTTCAAACTGGGAACCGACAAACAGCGACCCTGGCTCGTCCTCTCCGACGACCGCCATCCGTTCGACACCGAGCAGTTCATCGCGGTGGCTATCTCGCGCAAGCAGTACGAACCGTCGATCCGATTGAACGACGAGGTTTGGGAGAGAGGGAGTGTTCCGGAAGAATCGTTCGTTGCCCCGTGGTCGATACATTCGCCTCGGAGCGAGGATTTGGTGGCCTGACAGGGCCGCGTCGCCGAGACGTTCGTCGAGCGTGTCGTAGCTGCTCTCTACGGCTATCTCGACTGATCTCGATACGACCGGTACCGTCGTAGCTGCGGACGAAAAAACGACCCCGAGCGCTGCTAGCGCGCAACGATGAAGTCCGGGGCGAAGCAGACGCCGAGGTGATGCAGCGCGACGGTCGTCGTATACGAGACGCCCAGCGCGAAGACGACGAGACGCCGGACGGTACAGCCAGCCGGGAGCTATCGAACTCACGGCAGGCTTTTTTCATCCAGTCTCTGTTTTCCCTCGAAACCCCGTCTCGGCTCGGTTCACTTTCACCCCGCAGGCGAGCGGATCAAGTGCCTCGGGGCCCTTGCATGCTCAATGAGCAATACGAGTTCCAGCCCGCTCCAGCCCGATAGACCGGGTGCGGAAAAGCCGTTTCGCGTCGAGGCTCCCTTCGAACCCGCGGGCGACCAGCCCGAGGCGATCGAACAGCTCGTCTCGGGCTACGACTCGGGGATGGATCGCCAGACTCTCTTGGGGGTGACCGGCTCCGGAAAGACCAACACCGTGAGCTGGACCGTCGAGGGCATTCAAACACCCACGTTAGTTATCGCCCACAACAAGACGCTCGCGGCCCAGCTCTACGAGGAATTCAGAAATCTCTTCCCCGAGAACGCCGTCGAGTACTTCGTCTCGTACTACGACTACTACCAGCCGGAAGCCTACGTCGAGGCCTCAGACACCTACATCGACAAGGACGCCTCGATCAACGACGAGATCGACCGGCTGCGCCACAGCGCGACCCGCTCGCTTCTCACCCGCGAGGACGTGATCGTCGTCGCCTCCGTTTCGGCCATTTATGGCCTCGGTGACCCCCGGAACTACGTCGACATGAGCCTTCGGCTCGAGACGGGCCAGGAGATCGACCGCGACGAACTGTTGAAAGGGCTCGTGGATCTGAACTACGAGCGAAACGACGTCGACTTCACGCAGGGCACGTTTCGGGTGCGCGGCGACACCGTCGAGGTCTTCCCGATGTACGGCCGGTACGCCGTACGCGTCGAGTTCTGGGGCGACGAGATAGACAGGTTGAGCAAGCTCGGCCCCCTCGAGGGCGAACTCAAAAGCGAGGAGCCCGCCGTGTTGATCCACCCCGCCGAGCACTACTCGATCCCCGAAGAGCGCATGGAAAACGCGATTTCCGAGATCGAGGCGGACTTAGAAAAGCGGATCCGGTACTTCGAGCGAAACGGCGACATGCTCGCGGCCCAGCGCATCGAGGAGCGCACCACCTTCGACATCGAGATGATGCGCGAGACGGGCTACTGCTCGGGCATCGAGAACTACTCGGTGTATCTCTCGGACCGCGAGCCCGGCGACGCCCCCTACACCCTCTTGGACTACTTCCCCGAGGACTTTCTGACCGTCATCGACGAGTCCCACCAGACGATCCCGCAGATCAAGGGCCAGTACGCCGGCGACAAGTCCCGCAAGGACTCGCTGGTCGAGAACGGCTTTCGGCTTCCCACCGCCTACGACAACCGCCCGCTCACCTTCGAGGAGTTCGAGGAACGCGTCGGCAAGCGCCTGTACGTTTCGGCGACCCCCGGCGAGTACGAGCGCGAGGTGAGCGAGCAGGTCGTCGAACAGATCGTCCGGCCCACCCACCTCGTGGACCCCGCGGTCTCGGTCCAGCCCGCCGAGGGCCAGATCGACGACCTGATGGCCCGCATTCGAGACCGAACCGAGCGTGACGAGCGGGTGCTCGTGACCACCCTCACCAAGCGAATGGCGGAGGATCTCACCGAGTACCTCGAGAACGCCGGCGTCGCCGTCGAGTACATGCACGACGAGACCGACACCTTAGAGCGCCACGAACTCATCCGCGGGCTCCGACTCGGCGAGTTCGACGTGCTCGTGGGGATCAACCTGCTTCGCGAGGGGCTGGACATCCCCGAGGTTTCCCTGGTGGCGATTCTGGACGCCGACCAGCAGGGATTCCTTCGCTCACGGACCACCCTGATCCAGACGATGGGACGAGCCGCCAGAAACGCCGAGGGCGAGGTCGTGCTCTACGCCGACGAGACGACCGACGCGATGGCCGAGGCGATCGACGAGACCCAGCGCCGCCGGAAAATTCAACAGGAGTACAACGCAGACCACGGCTACACGCCGACGACGATCGACAAGGCGGTCGGCGAGACCAACCTCCCGGGAAGCAAGACCGATACGAGCGGAGTGACCGGCGACGCCCCCGAGGACGCGGAAGCCGCCCAGGCGCGGATTCAGGCCTTGGAGGAGCGCATGAACGAGGCCGCGAGCAACCTGGAGTTCGAACTCGCCGCCGACATCAGGGATCGGATCCGCGAGTTGCGCGAGGAGTTCGACGCGCTTTCGGACGAGGAGGGCGTCGTCCCCGAGCCCGAAAGCGAGTTCTGAATCCTTTCGTTCCCGTCCCGCTACAGCCGATCCAACAGCGCGTCGAACGCCCCGCTCTCGGGGTGGACGTGACAGTAGGTTCCGAGCGTCCGGTGTTCGGTTAGCCCATCGCGCCCGCCGTCGATCCCCTTTCCTCGAACGACCTCGAAGGCGAAGCGGGCGTCGCCGGCGAGGTCGGCGCTCGAATAGTGAAACTCGTGGCCCCGAAGCGAGTCGCCGGCGGCGGCGGTGAGCGTTTCACCCACTGCCCACAGTTCGACGTGATCGAGCGCCTGGTACCGCTCGTGCATCGCCACGTCGGCGGGCAGCACGCCGGCCATCGGGTAGCGCTCGCCGTCGGCCGTGGAGAGCGATTCGGAAAGCGCCATCAGCCCGCCACACTCCCCGAAGACGGGAAGGCCGTCGCTCGCCCGTTCGCCGATCGCGTCGAGCGCGGGCGATCCCGACAGAGCCTCTGCGTGGAGTTCCGGGTACCCACCCGGGAGGTAGACCGCGTCGCAGTCGGGCAGCGGGTCGCCGGCGACCGGCGAGAACGCAACCGGCTCCGCGCGCTCCTCGAAGCGCTCGATCGTCGCCGGGTAGTAGAAGCGGAAGGCGGCGTCGCGGGCGACGGCCACCCGCTTGCCTGTCGGCTCGCCCGACTTCTCGGCCTCGGCTCGCGGCGGTTCGCGCGCGACGTCGAGGAGGCGCTCGACCCGAAGCCCCTCGGTCGCGGCGTCGAGCGCCTCCTCGTCGAGGGGTGCTTCCTCGCCCATCTCCAGCCCGAGGTGCCGATCCGGAATCTCCAGGTCCTCGCGGGGTCCGATCCGTCCGAAGTACTCGATTCCGTCGGGTAGCGCCTCGCGGATCCCCCGCTCGTGGCGGCCGCCGTGGGCGCGCTGGGCGATTATCCCGGCCACGTCGATATCGCACCGGGCGTGGTTCGCGTACTCCCGAAACCCGAGGGCGGTCGCGGCGACGCTCTCCATCCCGGCGCTGGCGTCGACCACGAGGACGACGGGCAGGTCGAGTGCCTCCGCGACCATCGCGGTGCTGGAGCCATCCCCGTCGTACAGCCCCATCACGCCCTCGATCACACAGATCTCGCCCTCCCCGCGGTAGTAGTTCCGCCGCAGTCCCTCCTCCCCTTCGAGCCACAGGTCGAGCGTGCGAGAATGCCGACCCGCCACCCGTTCGTGGTGGCTCGGGTCGATGAAGTCGGGTCCCGCTTTCGCGGGCTGGACCGCGTAGCCCGCCCGGTCGAGCGCCCGGATCACGGCGAGGGCGGCGACGGTCTTGCCGACGCCCGAACTCACGCCCCCGAGGACGAACCCCTTCACGCCCGAATCACCCCTTCGGTCCCCCGGTCGTAGACGGTTTCGAGCCGCTCGCGGATCGTCTCCATCGAGACTCCTTCGCGCTCGGCGAGCCACAGCGTCCCGCCCATCCCGACGCCTTCCTTCGCTTCGCCGGTGGCGTAGGCAGCCATCGCCGGATGGGTCCGACCACCGAAGCCGGGATCGGCCACGCGGAGATCGAGGTTCAGATCCGCCGCGAGCGCCTCGATGTTCGAACTTCGGTCCTCGGCGACGAAGGTCGTCGTCGCGAGCGTTAGCGGGGCGTCGGCGCCCGCGTGGCGCGCCAGCGCGGCCGCCGCCGCCAGCTGGGTGCCGCCCGCGAGGACCACGTCTGTCCCGCTTTCCGTCGCCCCGACGAGCAGACCCGCGATCGCGGCCAGCACGGGGTCGCCCACCCGCCGGACCGCCTCGACGGGTTCGCCCGCCGCGTCGCCGGGTTCGAGCCCGCCGGACGCGAGTGCCTCCTCGACGACTCGACGTTTGAGCCCGAGCGGGTTCTCGGGCAACGACGAGGAGACCGCAGAGCGCTCCCCCAGTGCCCGCAACACCGCCATCGCCGTCGTCGTCCCGCCGGGGATCGTCTCGCCGACCAGCAGCTCCTCGTCGGGCAGCGACCGGCCGAACTCCGTCCCGGCGTCGAACAGTTCGCGGGCGTTCGAAACGGCCACGGGTTCGCGGACGTCCGCACCCGGCTGGCTCCCTAGCGAGACGGCCGGCGCGCCCGTCCGCCGGGCGAGTCCCGCGTCGATCGCCGTCGCGTCGAACCCTACACACTCGCGGACCGCGCGGCTCACGACCGCCGGCGTCGGACAGCCCGACGGACTGACGGGTACCGTCGGCGCACCCGCCACGTCCCCGTACGCGAGGAGTTCGAGGTCCGCGCTCGGCGTGTGGTACGTCGCCTCGGGGTCGGCCCCGGCGGCGCTGATCGGGCCGTTATCGCCCCCGATCGTCGCCGTCCGCGTGCTCCCGGCGGCCACGATCAGCCGCGGTGTCCCGTCGGAACGGCGATCCGAACGCACCTGCTTCCCTACCATCACTGCATCGTATCTAGTCCAACTGGACTTTAATTAGTCGGTGTGACCGCCGTCGATCCCCCACCGGTCCCGCGTGGACGGCGCGGAGGATCGCTTCCGATCCCTCTCCGGTCGTCGTCGTCCGCGGGCTCCGTTCGACCGCACCGGAAATCAATTAGATTTGTGTTATAGAAAATAGAGTTGGGAAGGCTTATGACGATCCCGGCGGACACCGTACTACGGCCCGAGCAGCCGCCCTGAGCGGCGTTTCGTCGACAGTGGCGACGCTGTCGGGTCGGTCGATCATGAGTCAGGCTACGACCCGAACCGAGACGATCGAGGCGATACTGGAACGAACCCGAACGGAGCGAGTGGACGAGCGGGCCCTCGCGGAGATCGCCCGCACCGGCGCGCGCGACTGCTACGCGGGGGCGAGCCGCGAGGAGATCTACGGGGCCGTCATCGGC
>JAWARX010000066.1:0-9727 GCA_038893155.1 Halalkalicoccus sp. | reverse complement strand
ACCTCCCGGGCGTTGATCGCGTTGATGAACTCCCGGCCGAGCCCCGGCCAGTTGAAGACGACCTCGACGACGACCGACCCGGCGACGATGCTCGCGGTCAGCGTCGCCGCGAGCGTCACGACCGAGATCAGCGAGTTGCGAAGCACGTGTTTGAGCACGACCTGGCGCTCGGGAAGCCCCTTCGCGCGGGCGGCGGTGACGTACTCCTTGTTCATCTCCTCTGCCATCGAGGTGCGCATCACGCGCATGATCGCCGCCGCCGAAGCGGTCCCGATCGTGATCCCCGGCAGGATCAGGTACCACAGCATGGTCGGATGCCACAGCGGCAGTCTGGAAGGCGCGAGAACGGGCCAGAGACCGAGCCACAGCGAACCGATCAGGATCAACATGAGCCCGAGCCAGAAGTTCGGGATCGAGATGCCCGACAGCGCAATGAATCGGCTGACTGTGTCGCCGAGCTGGTCCTTGTTGACCGCCGCGTAGATCCCCGTCGGGATCGCGATGATGAGGCCGAACGCCCAGCCGAAGATCCCCAGCGCGAGCGTCTCGGGCAGGCGCTGGACGAGGATCGCGGAGACCTCGCGGTTGGTCCGGATGACGGTGCCGAAATCGCCGGTCAGCACGTTCGACATCCACGTCAGATACTGCTGCCAGACGGGACCATCGAGACCGTAGCGCGCGCGTATCTGAGCCTCCTGGGCCGGCGTGATGTCGGGGTTCAGCGCGACCATCTGACTGATCGGATCGCCCGGCGTGAGGTGGATCAGCCCGAACGTGATCACCGACACCCCGAACAGGATCGGAAATATCGAGAGGATGCGATTCAGTATGAAACGTCGTAGGCTCATGTTAGTTCGTCACTATTGATGTCTGTCGTCGGGCTATTGTAAACGCACGGATTCCCCCCGAACTCCCCACACGGGGCGAGTTTACTCCTCGCGGTCCAGCCAGATCGCCTGTGATTCCTGTGGTGCGTACAGCGCGTAGCTGTAGACCGTCTCGGTGAACGGATCGGCGCGGAAGCCGACCACGTCCGTGTTCGTCACGGCCTCGGTGATCCCGAAGTGCGTGATCGAGCTGTAGCGCTGCTCTGCGAGCAGGTCCCAGATCTCGTCGTAGCGCTCGGCGCGGACCTGGTCGTCCTCGACGGCCTCGATGTCGAAGCGTGCGGCGTCGACCAGTTCGTCGAACTCGGGGTCGTTGATCCCTTGGAGGTTACAGCACTGTCCGTGGTTGACCGAGCCGTGAAGCGCGTCACAGAAGCTCTCGGGGTTGAACGTCCCCGACAGGCCGATACACGCGATGTGGCCCTCCTGTGCGTACTCGGTGTCGAGCACGCGCGCGATGTAGGTGTTCCACTCGTAGGTCTCGACGCTCGTCTCGAAGTACTCCGTCTGGGCCATCGATTCCGCGATCAGCTCGACGAGCTGGACGCGGTCGTTGTTGTCCGCGTTCGTCTCCAGTTGCATCTCGAGGGGGTACTCGATCCCGAGGTCCTCGCCGACCTCTTCGAGCAGTTCCTCCGCGCGTTCGGGATCGTACTCGTTGTACGGCCGGATCCGCTCTTCGAGCGCTTCCGGGTCGGTCGTCCCCGACTCCTCCGCGAGTTCGGGGATGTCGGTCCAGGCCGCACGCGCCCAGCCGTTGAAGACGTTCTGAACGATGCTCTCGCGGGGAACGAGGTGGTTGACCGCCTGCCGGAGCCGCGGGTCGTCCCACGGTTCGACGCGCACGGGATACTGGATATAGGTGTACCCGCCGGTCTCGACGGCCGCGACGTTGAAGTTCTCGGACTCGTGGAACTGATCGAGCGTGCTCGTTTCGAGTCCCTGTGTGACGTCGACCTCGTCGTTCTGTAGCGCCGCCGAGCGGCTCGCGTCGTCGGGGACGATCTCGAACTCGAGCTGGTCGATGACCGGGCCGTCGGGGTACTCCTCGGGCCCGTCGAACCAGTCGATCGAGTCGACGCCCATATCCTCGACCCAGTAGTCCTCGAACTTCGCGAACTCGACGTACTGTTCGTCCTCGAACTCCTCTAACGTGTACGGACCGGTTCCGACGGGGACGTTCCCCTGTCGGGGATCCAGATCGCCGCCCTCGAGTTCGGCCTGCTCGCTCGAGTGGATGTAGATCCCCGGAAGCTCGCGTTCTGCCTCCGCGTCGGGGACCTGTGCGAACAGATCGACGGTGTACTCGTCGACCGCACGGGCGTGAAGCATCGAGTCGAACGTCTGGGCCTCGACGTCAGAGTTCTCGTAGCGCTCGACGCTCGCGACGACGTTTTCGGCGGTCAGCTCCTCGCCGTCGTGGAACTGGATCCCCTCGCGAAGCTGGTACCGGAACTGCATCCCGAAGACGTCGTCGTCGACCGCATCTGCGGCCTCGGCGGGCGTGAGTACGCGGACCTCGTCGTCCTCGACGGGGTCGTCCTCGGGGTGTCGGACGATGACCTGCTCTTCGGTGTCGAGGAGTCCCTCCTCGTCGGCACCCACCGTCGTCATGTACTCCTCGTAGGCGGTCCGGTCGATGTCCTGAACCTCGACTTCCTCGTAGCTTTCGGCGAGCCACGGATACAGGGTGCCCTCGCGGTCCGAGCGAACCAGCTGTTCGAAAACGAGGACCTGCATCTGCGTGGAGTTGGCGTCCGTGCTGTAAGGTGGATCGAACGAATCGATGTTCGCCGTCACCGCACCCCGGAGGGTTCCTCCCTCCTGAAGGTCCGCGAAGTCGACCTCCTCTTCCTCGAGATCCGCCAGCCGACTGGCGTCGTCATCGCCGTCCTCGCCGTTGCCATCGTCGTCGCCGTTCCCGCCGAGACAGCCGGCGACGCCGGCGACGCCGGCAACACCTATTCCCTGCAGTAAACGACGTCGGTTGATACGTCGGTCGGTTGGACCGTTATTTCGTACCATGATATTCAGTCTGGAATACATACACATATATGTGTCGCTTTTTGGTTCGAGCAAGAATTACGTCCTCCACCAATATCACTGAATCCGATGAGTACCAGCAGCTATAGCCATTGAGAACGCACAACTGATCGAAAAGTACGGCCGTTCGGTGTGGGAAAAAACCATCATAGTAGATAGTGATAAGTGGTAACTAACCCGGACCTTTTTACGTAGGTTCTCCGAACTGTCGGAGATATTATCAGAACTGGGAACCGAATCCGGCCGGAATCATCCGCGGCGATCGAGGGTCAGGCTGATTCGATCCCGAGCTCCGAGAGCAGCGTTCTGGCGGCCTCGGCGGAGGAGTCGGGTCCGCGGGCGGTCAGCAGGCTCCCGTCGACGGTCACCGACGTCTCCGAGCCGAGTTCGGCGTCCCACTTCCCGCCCGCGGCGCGTACCTCGTCTTCGACCCAGTAGGGTAGCTTTCGGCCGTCGGGCATGACGTCGAACTCCTCGACGGTGTCTTCTTCCCACTCGTTCGGAAAGCCCGTCACGGAGCGCCCCTCGACGAGGAACGAGCCATCGGATCCGCGCGTAAAGGCGAGGATCCCGACCGCGTGACAGACCACGAGCGCCCTGTTCCCGGATTCGACCGTCTCGGCGAGGATTCGCCGGGCGTCCCGATCCTGATTGACGTCCCAGACGGTGCCGTGGCCGCCCGGATAGACCACCGCGTCGAACTCGCCGGCCTCGACTGCGGCCAGCGGCTCCGGGTCGTTCAGCCGGTCGTCGGTCTCGTGGACCTCCCGGACCCACTCTGCGGTCTCCTCGCCGACCATCTCGGGATCGAGCGAGGTCTCGTCGATCACCGGCGGCGCGCCGCTCGGCGTCGCGACCGTGATCTCGACGCCCGCCGCAGAAAGCGTCGTGAGCGGTTCGATACACTCCTCTCCCCAGTAGCCCTCCTCGCTGACGACGAACAGTGCGCGGACCATGTCCGACCGAGGCGACGGGAGCGGATAAGCGACGCGCCAGCCGCCACGATTGCCGGTGTCGTCAGCGCCGACCCGCGTACCAGATCCGCCAGTCGACGTCCTCGCCGGGGCCCGCAATCGAGTGGTGGTAGCCGACGATGGCGTCCTGCGAGACGAGGAAGTCCGCCGGGCGTTCGGCCGCGAGCGTCGCGAACAGCTCCTCGAGCGCGTCCTCGCGGTCCTCGTCCGTGCGCGCGCGCTCGTACAACTCCGCGAGGGCCGCCTCGGGGACGTACCCCGAGAAGTTCATGTCGCCGTTTTCGAGCCAGTAGCGCGCGGTCGTCGCCGGGGCGTGCGGATAGGCGTTGAGCCCGAGCCCACAGAGGAGGTCCCACGGTTCGTCGCTCGCGGTCGACTCGCGAGGCCCGGCGTTGTACTCGCCGGCGCTCCAGGGGGGCCCCTCCGGGTCCTCGGACGGCTCTTCGTCGGTCTCGTCTCCCCCGTCTTCCTCGCTTGCGTCGCCCTCGTTGCCGATCCACTCGTTTTCGACGTACGACGAAAGCAGCGTTCCGAAGTCGACCGCCCGTCGATCGATCGCGATCCCGAGGTGCTCGAGTTCGCGCTGGATGAACCCCGCGAGCGCGGTCGGTCGCCCGTCGCTCGCGTGGACGAACGTCAGCTCGACGGGCTCGCCCTCCGGACCGACGAGCGTCGCCCCGTCGTAGCCGTAGTCGGCCCCGAGCGCCGAATCGAGCTCCATCGCCGCCGCTCGGTGCGAGTAGTTCTCGCCGATGCCGGGCGTCTCGAACTCGGCGTGCCAGTCGGACCACGCGGGCTGGAACGTGTGGATCGGCTCGCCGTAGCCCTCGAGGACCGATTCGGCGATCCGCTCTTTACCGATCGCCATCGACAGCGCCCGCCGGACCGCCGGCTCGCGAAGCGGCTCCCAGCCGTTCGCCCGCTGGTTGAACGCGAGCGTGCTCACGTGCTCGCGTCGCTCGCGGTAGAACCACCGGTCGTCGTCCGTAGCGAAGTCCCCGAACCGGGCGGGCGGCACCGTCGTGGTCGTGATCGAGCCGCTTCTGAGCGCCTGCAGGCGCGCGCGCTCGTCGTCGAACACCCGGTACTCGTAGCGATCGAAGTAGGGTGCCTCGGCCCACAGCTCCTCGCTCGTCTCGATCCTGCGCATGTAGTACTCGTCGTTTCGCTCGGCGAGAAATCGCTCGCCGGCCTCCCGGCTCGCCGCGGCGTACGGCCCGAGGTTGCCCGTATACTCCAGTCCGGCGATCGCTTCGTCGGTTTCCAGTCCCTCGCGGTCGCGTTCCTCGACGTACGGCTCGATCCGCTCCCGCGGGGGGCCGAAACTCCGCCGCAGCGCCGGGCTCTCCGGAAACTCGACGTTTCGTTCCGCGAGCCTGAGCTCGAACCGTCGGTCGTCGAGGGGTTCGATCTCGACGCCCTCCCAGTGGGCCGCGAGGCGCGATCCGGCCCAGTTGTCGACCCCTTGATGGATCTGCCGAACGTAGTAGGCCCAGTCGCCGGCGGTCATCGGCCCGTACGGATCGCTCCAGCGAAGCCCCTCGCGCAGGACGGCCTCGTACCGCTCGCCAGCCTCGTGTTCCTCTAGCGAGAGCCAGTAGGGGACCCGCTCGCCCGCCTCGTCGATCCCGTAAGGTCCATCGAGCAGGAGCTCCAGCCGGTCGCGGGAGGCGGCGTCGCTCGCCCGGTGTGGCAGGAGCGTCCGCTCTGCGGTCGCCGCCCCGGTGACCCAGAGGTCCCGGCGCGAGGGAAGCGGCGGCTCCTCGCTCGACCCCGCGGAACCGCTGGTGTCTCCACAGCCCGCAAGCGAGGCGACCCCGACCGCCGCGAGCGTTCTGAGGGCGTCCCGGCGGGTCTGCTCCGACATACCGCTCGCTTCGGGTCCGTGACTCACATATGTATTGGTTGGCATCGTTGACAGAACGCGGAGTGGTTCATACCGTCGGACGTTACCACGCGAACCGACCGTAGCCGAGGCAGGTAAGAAGCGCGTACCGTTTCTCTCGACTCATGCCACCGCAGTTCGTAAGGACGGTTGTAACGATTTACCGGCGGTCGCCGGTAAGGGACTACAAACCGTCCGTATCGGACTCCCGCGACCGACAGCGTCAGCCGTCGCCCTGCTCGTCGACGATGACGACCTCGCCGTCGATCACGTCGACGTTGATGAGCGTTTTGACCGAGTACGGCGAGTCGTCGAGCTTGTTCTCCCCGCCGACCTTCTTTATGACGGCGATCACGTCCTCGACCTCCGCGCCGATCTCTCCCAGAGCGTCGGTGATCGCCTTGAGGGTGCCGCCCGTGCTGAGCACGTCGTCGAGCACGAGTACGCGATCGCCCGCCTCGACGTCGTTGATGTACATCTGGCTCTCCGAGTAGCCCGTCTCCTGGAACAGGGCGACCTCGCCCTCCAGCCCGTACTGGCGTTTTCTGATCACCACGAGCGGGATGTCCGTCATCAGCGAGACCGCAGTCGAGATGTGGATCCCCATCGCCGCGGGGGTGACGATCTTGTCGACGTCCTCTAACTGAGCCTTTCGGATGATCCGGATGACGATCTCCCTGAGAAGAGTGGGTTCGAGCATCGGCACGCCGTCGCTGATCGGGTGGACGAAGTAGTGATAGCCGTCTTTCTCGATGATGGGCGCGTCGTGCAGCGATCGGCGCAGCTGATCCATGTCGTACCTACTCGATCGGCCAGTAAAACCTGCCGATCCTCTACTCCTCCTTCCAGACGAGTCCCTCGAAGTAGCCCGTCATCACCACCACGTCGTCCTCGTTGCGACAGACCGCGGTCCCGCTCGCCTCGTAGCGGTCCTCCCGTTCCTCGACGGCCTCGGTCTCCCACTCGCAGGTGATGGTCTCGCCCGTGTACACCGGCCGTCGGAAGTCGTACTCCATCGTCCGGGCGAGAAACTCCAGGTCCCCGCCGATCTTCGTCGGAATGGTCGCCGTCAGTAGCCCCTGAACGATTAGACGTCCGTCCTCGTCGGGATCGGTGTGGATCGGCTGGGTGTCGCCCGAGAGCTCGCCGAAACGCCGGACGTCCTCGGGGGTGAACGTTCGCTCGTGGGTGCGGGTGTCGCCCTCCGCTGGTGGTTCGACTGGCATCGGTTGAGCCATTCGGGCCCGACAGGTTAACTCCGAGGGTGCGGTCGGCGACCCCTCGCCCGCCCCCGTTTCTCCACTCCCCTTCGCTCCATGTACTCCGACTGGATCCCTGCCGTCGATCCTGCAAGAAACAAAGCGCGGGGAAGCGGTAGCGGGAGCGGGGATCCGGGAAGGGACTGGCGCGGCGGAGCCGTGACGGTGTGGTTCGTGGGCAGGGCGAGCGAAGCTCACGACTCTGCCGTGAGCGGAGGGAAGTGCGTTTCGCGCAGCCGGGGGCGCAAAATCAGAGGAAGACAAGCACGAACAGCACGATGGTGAGCGCCAGCACGATCAGCAGGATCGTCCCGCCGATAGTCGCCCGGAGGTAGAGCCGCGAGGGGGTCGGCTCCGCTACCTGCCCGCCGTCCGAGCGCCGATCGGAGATCGAGCGCGAGCCGCCGTCGAACCGGTGGTCCGTCCCGCCGAGCCACGGCGGCAGTCGGCTCGTGACCCGTCCGACCGCGAGCACCGGGTTGTTGCCGACCCAGTAGCACTTCCTGACGAGCGCGACGCCCGCGCGGTCGACCGCGGCGAACGTCTCGGTGACCGCGAGCATGCTCACCCGGCCGGTGTAGAAGGTAAGCGGGTTCAACACCCGGTCCATGTCGTTGACGTGTCCGATCTTCGAGAGGGGTTTCCTGATGATCGGAAAGAGCACTACGGAAACCACGAGCAGGATCGCGGCGTCGGTCAGGTGGCCGACGCTGTAGGGGTCGACCTGCCCCTCCTCGAAGAGCTCGGCCGAGAAGGGAAGGAGGTCGACGAACGTCGTCCACGCGATCCCGAGGACGATACACGCCGCTGCGACCGAGAACATGCCCACCGTGTGGCCGGGTTTGGCGTCCTTCACCGAGGTCGTCGCGGGTCCGTGCAGGAACGCGTAGTAGCCCAGTTTGATAAACGAGAGGAACGTTCCGACCGCTCCGATCATCAGGAGCCAGTAGAGTGCCTGATACTCCGGCGCGCCGTAGTAGCCCGGATCGGCGGCGTCGAGCACCATCCCCTTGCTGATGAACCCGCTGAAGCCGGGCACGGCCGTAATGGAGAGCGCGCCGACCAGAAAGCCGACCGCGGTCAGGGGCATCTCGCGCCAGAGGCCGCCGAGTTCGTAGAGGTCCTCCTCGCCCGTACGATAGATGATGACGCCGACGGCCATGAACAGAAGCGCCTTGTAGAGGATGTTGTTGAACAGGTGGGCCATCGCGCCGGCGATCCCAATGGCTGTTCCGATCCCGATCCCGGCGACCATGTAGCCCAGCTGGGCCTGGATGTGGTAGGACAAGAGCGCCCGCATGTCGTGTTGGAGCAGCGCGAAGCAGACCCCGTAGACGGCCATCAGCCCGCCCATGTAGGCGAGATAGAGGTGCCCCTCCGGAAACGCCTGATAGAGGACGTAGGCGCTCGTTTTCGTCGTAAAGACCGAGAGGAACACGGAGGCGGCGATGTGCGGGCGGGGGTAGGTGTCGGGAAGCCAGGTGTGCAGCCCGATAAAGGCGCAGTTGACGCCGATACCGAGCGCCGCGAGCAGCGCGGGCGCGCCGGGGGCGATCCCCGCGGCTTCGACGCCGATGAAGAACGTCCCGACCTCGACGTAGTGCCAGGTCACGGCCCACAGCACGAGCACGCCGCCGATCCCGTGGGCGATGGCGTACCGGTAGCCCGCACGCACCGCGTCCCCGCCGTAGTTCCAGACGACGAGCGTGCTCGTGACGGCCATCAACTCCCAGAAAAAGAGGAGTGTGAGCCAGTCGCCGGCGAAGATCACGCCCGCGACGGAGGCGATATACGAGAGGACGAACGCCATCGTCGTCCGCGGGAGGTCACTGGAGGCGGAGTAGGCGACCGCGGCGGTTCCCAGAAAGCCAAAACCAAGTCCCAAGAGTCGGGCGAAGTCGTCGACGACGAACAGCTGGGCGTCGAAGCCCAGAAAGAGCACCGAGAGGTACTCGCCCGGCGGGACGGCCCACGAAACGACGAACAGGTAGATCGTCGCGAGCGCTCCCAAGACATAGCCCGCCGTCCGGGGGACGACCGCTACCAGAAGGGCAGCGAGCAGGATCGGCACCGCCGGCGGCACCGTCGAGAGCAGTTCTGTAGGACTCATGGCACCACCTCGCCGGTGACCTCCTCGACGATGTAGACGACGAGGTCGAAGAAGATCGCCTGGCCGGGGACGATCCCCAGCACGACCGCGCCGGTCGCGATCAAGCCGATCGGTACCATCATGAGCCAGGTGCTCTCGGTCCAGGGCGTTCGTCTCTCCCAGCCCTCTGCCGGCGGTCCGCCGTGGTGGTGATCGTGGTCATCGTGATCGTGTCCGTGGTCGTGGTCGTCGTGTCCGTCGGTGGTGTGGTCGCTCGGATACTGGTCGACCGCGTAGCCGCCGTCTTCGTCCACCGGTTTCCCCCCGTCGGTGAGCCGCCCGACGGAGACGCCGTAGGATTCGGTCTTCCCGCCCATCGGGAACTCGAGCAGGGGTTTCGCGTCGTGGCGGTTCTCGCTCTCGAAGTAGGCCGTGTAGACGATCGGCCAGAAGTACGCGATGTTGAGCAGGCCGCTGACGATCAGCGAGCCCGAGAAGATCACGCCCATCGTCGGGCTCATCACCGCGCTGTCGGCACCGAGCACGCCGAGTCCGCCGGCACCGAGCCCGCCGATCAGCATGTAGTACTT
>JAWARX010000065.1:0-9962 GCA_038893155.1 Halalkalicoccus sp. | reverse complement strand
TGTGAGAGATCGTGACTGAACGACCACACACCACGGACGCATCGTCGCCGGGCCTCACCCGTCGAACTTTCATGAAAGCGGCCGGCGCGGCGGGCGTCGTCGCAGCCGCCGGTTCGACGCAGGCCGCCGCGAGCGAAGAACTGGACGAAGAAACGATCGAGCGGGTCGGCGCACCGCAGCTACAGAACGCACCCGAAGACCTCGCGATCGGTTCGGTCATTCCGCACCGCCGCGTGGGACCGGATATCCGCGGGGGCTACCACACGAACGCCCACTGGGGCATCCACTTCGAGACCGACCGACCGACCGATCCACCTCGAGGGCGCGACGGTCGACGCCGGGGAGTCGGGTAGTTTCACCGCCGTGCTGGGACGTTACGACGGCGAAGACCGGTTCGAACCGATCGCAGAGCGCGAGATCGACGTCGAGGGCGGCGAACAGCGGATCGCCCTCGACATGTACGTCCCCGAGGGCGGCGAGTACCTGCTGACCCGCGACGGGAGCTTCCCGCTCCGGCGTGGCGAGTGGGACGGCCAGATCAGCGGGAGCGGCTGCCCGATCGACATCATCGGCGGCTCGAAGCCCGGCGACTGGGACAAACCGAACGAGTATTGGTACTACTTCTTCGATCTAGAGGTCGCGACCGCGGACTTCTCGCTGCCGTCCGCACAGGTCGAAGGGGCCGATCAGAAAGTGTTCGACGTGCGCACCCTCGCGGAGAACGTCGGTCTCGACGAGGACGACCGCTGTGACGATCTCATGCGCGAGGTCATCGCGTTCGCTTCCGAGGGCGACAAGATCCGCTTTCGCGACGGCAGGTTCCGCCTGCACGACCTGCACGTCATGCGCAAGTCGCTGGTGATCGAGGGCGAGAACGCGACGCTGGACTTCGGCGACTCCGGCGGGCTTCACTTCCGCGGCAGCCACTACAACGGCGCCGATCCGGAGACGACGACGGTCCCGACGGGCTCGATCCGCAAGGGCGAACGCAGCGTCAACACCGAGGGAACGAGCGGCTTCTCGGACGGGGATTACGTCCTCATCGAGACGGGCTACTCGAGCTGGTCCGACCAGCACCCCCTCCGGACGGGTTCTGACTACAAGTGCCAGGTCGCGAGCGTCGAGTACGTCTCGGGCAGCTGGTTCGTGCTCGATCAGTCGACCCAGACGTCCTTCGACATGGGCTTCGACGGCGGCAGCCACGCGGTCGAGATCCACCACCTCGACCCCCTCGAAAAGCCGGTGTTTCGCGACCTGAACACCGTCGGCGGGGAGATCCCCCTGCGCATGGAGTGTGCGGTCAACGGCCGGTTCGAGAACTGCGACGTGACCGACTACGAGAACTACGGCCACCGCGTCGATTACTGTCTCGGAACGGTCTACGACAACCCCGTCGTCACCAAGCCCAGAGGCCGGGGCAGCGCCCAGGGCGAGGCCCTTCAGGTGGCGCACTCGACGGACACGACGATCAACAACCCGCGCGTCCACAAGTGTCGACGCGGGATCGACTTCGCGAACGGCTGTTTCGAGGTCGAGGTCAACAACCCCTACATCACGGGCGCGTCGATGCACGCCATCTCGACGCACGGCGGCTCGGCGGCCGCGGGCAACATCTACGTCGACGGCGGCGTGATCGAGGCCGACTCGCGGGACGGCGACTCGGGCGAGTACTACTGGGGTAACGGCTTCTCGTTCTCCAGCGCCTGCGAGTCCGCGAAGATCCACGGCACGACCATCCGCGCGACCCGCTCTGCGATCTCCGCGCGGGCCGACGCGCTCACCGCGACGGGCATCGTCGTCGAGTCGGTCCGCAAGTCCGTCGGCAGCGGCAACGAGACGCTCGACGACGAGCCGATCGCCGTCCGCTTCTCGGGCGGGAAGGCCAACATCTCGGGCGTTCTCAACGACGAGCACGGGCAGTTCAACCGCACGAGCGACACCAGCGGCGCCGACGGCGCGAAGATCGACCTCGTCTGAAACCCTCCCGTAACGCCCCTTCAGTAGTATCACCGAAGTGGTAAGCTACGATTTTCTAGTGTTTCTTGAGCCTATTTGGATTCCGAAAGGATTAGAACCCAGTGTCGATGTGGTCGAATCGAAATGCGCAACGATGACCACGAAGAGCGCAGTTCTGTCAGTAGACGCGGCTACCTCGGTGCGGTCGGTGGCCTCGCGGCAACGCCCCTTCTCGGATCGCTCGCAAGCGCCGACGACACGGACGTGATCACCGTCGTGGGTCAGGGCACGACGGCTCACTACGAGTTCTCGGTCTCGGGCGACGTCGAGAAATCCACGGAGTACGGCGGCACGATCAACTCCTTCGATTCGATCGACGGCGCGACCGTAACGGGTCGGACGACCAACGATCCCGACTCCTTCGCGTTCTCGGGCGAGATCACCGACTTCGAGTCCGACGCCCCCGTCGACGTGACGATCAACGGCCAGTCGGCCGATCTCGCAGGTGCGAGCACCTCGGACGACGACTCCGATTCGGACGATTCCGATTCGGACGTCGAGAGCGAGGACGTCGACAGCAGCGTCGACGAATCCGCGTACGGTAACGTCGTCAACATCGTCGAGGCGGGCGCGGACAACACCGGCGGCCAGTCGATTCTCTCGACGCTGAGAAGTGTCGGAAACGACAATACGCTGGTGAAGTTCCCCGCGGGTGAATACCTCATCGACGGACAGTTCCGGATCGCGAACTACTCGCAGTTCGGCATGGTCGGCGAGAACGCGACGATCACGGTCGCGCCGACCAACGGCTACACGTTCAAGCTCGGCACCCACCGCAACCCGACGGGCGACCTCCACGTCGAGGGCTTTACCGTCGATATCTCCGGGAACAACACCGGCGGCCGCGTCTTCGAACTCCAGGCTGCAGACAGCCTCTACGCCGGGAACGTTACCGTCGAAGGCAAACACGACACGCCGAGCAAGGGCCCGATGCTCGTCGGCATGCAAAACAGCGGCGGAGACGGCCTCGTCGAGAACGTCGACCTCTCGGACGGCGGCGAGGAAGTCTCGGGTGGTCGCGGCGGCACCGGTCTGCTCGTCAGCAACTACCACGACGGAACGGTGACGCTGCGGAACATCGAGATCGGTCCGTTCCCCGACAACGGCATCTACTGTTCTTTCGGTGACAGCAGCGGCAACGGCACGGTTCACGTCGAGGGCGGCCGTTTCGTCAACGCCAACGTCGCGGGCGTCCGACTCGCCGGCGACGGCAGTTCGATCGACGGCGCGACGTTCGTCTACGACGAGATCATCTCGGGCTTCGGCGGCCAGCGCCCCATCCGCCTCGACGAGGGGGCGAACCTCTCGGTCGAGAACATCGACATCGAGATGAGCATCGGCCAGACCGAGGCGATTCGCGTGATGCCCGGCGTCGACTCGGCGGCGATCAGCGGCGTCGACATGGATCTCTCGAGTTCGGTCCGCGACGCCGTCTCGGTGACGTCCGGCGCCGGGTCGGTCGAAGTCAGTGGCCTGAGCGCGAGCGGCAACAGCCGATACGACGTCTTCCACTACTGAAACGTCGCGGATCAGCGACGAACGACGGTCTTCCCCCTTTTGCGGTGCGGCTTCGAAGCCACGTCCGGGAGACGCGAGTCCGCTCGTATCATCAACTGTCCGTCGTTCGAGATCCCGTCCCGACAGGGTGAGAGAACCGCTATACAGGGACGACCGACGACGTCAGTCGTCGTACAGCAACAGTTCGAGGTCCTCGTTCTCGCGCAGATCGAAGACCATCGCCAGCAGCATGAACAGCCAGCCGAGGAAAAAGAGCACGAGCGCGGTGCCCCGCGAGGTCCCTTCGCGATCGAGCGCCGACTTCAGTCCCGAGAGCAGGCCCGCCCCGGCGGCGACGGCCCCGACGTAGTAAAACAGCGCGAGCGGGTGGAAGTCACGGATCAGGTACTTGACCCTGAGCCGCCAGAGGAAGTCCTTCAGAAGCAGGGCCGAGACCTTCGGGATGTAGGTCTTATAATCGATGCTGCTTTCCTCGTCCTTGTAGACCGCCCGGCGTTTTACGTCCGCAACGCGCATGTTCTTCGCGTTCAGACGGACGAGCAGGTCGTTGCAGTAGCCGTAGCCCTCGTACATCTCCTCGATTCCAACGTTCGCGAGTGCCTCGTGCGAGATCGCGGTCGAGCCGTTCTGCGGGTCCATGATCTTCCAGTAGCCACTGGCGATCTTCGTGATCAGCGTGAGCGTGAAGTTGCCCACCTGCCTGAACAGCGGCATGTCGCGGCGCTCCTCGCCGAGCAACCGGTTCCCCTTCGAGTAGTCGGCCTCGCCCTCCGCGACGGGTCTGACGATCCGCTCGACGATGTCGGGTTCGGTCTGACCGTCGCCCGCGATCACGGTCGTGACATCCATCTCGTCGTCGAGCGCGTGGAGGTAGCCCGTCTTGATCGCGCCGCCGACGCCCTTGTTCTCGGCGTGGCGGATCGGGACGACCCGATCGAGGGTGGTCTCGCCCTCCTCGTTTACGGCTGCTGCCTTGCGCTGGATCTCGCCCCAGGTGTCGTCGGTCGAACAGTCGTCGATGACGTACGCGCGGTCGATGAAGTCGGGGAGCGTTTCCAGGACGTCCCCGATGAACGGCTCTTCGTTGTACGCCGGGATCACGGCGGCGATCGTTTTGTCGTTATACATGATAGAGCAGGCGTGCTGTCGGTAGCGCTCCGATCCGAGTCCGTTGGTATGCAGGGAGCGGCTCCCGTATGCCACAACACCACAGTCGTGATCGGAGCGCTCGCTTCGACACGGGTCGTTAACATCGGGATAATAAAATACCCCGCGAAACCATCTTCGGGTGAACACAGTGAGGATCAGCTCGACCGAGATCGCCGCGTTCGTCGCCGGCGAGCACGCCGGACCCGAAACGACCGTCAGCGGCGTCGACGCGCTGGACGCTGCCGGACCCGACGATCTCGCGTTCTGTATCTACACCGACACCGCGTCCGTCCGGGAATCCGACGCGGGCGTCGTGCTCTGTCCGCCCGAGATCGACCCGGTCGAGGAACGAACGCTCGTACGCGTCTCCGAACCGAAACTCGCGTTCGTGAAAGCGGCAAACGAGTACTTCGTCGAGACCGTCGAGGAGACGAGCGTCCACCCGACGGCGGTGATCGAGGCGGGCGCGACGGTCGGCGAACGGACCGTGATCGGCCCCGGCGTCCACGTCGCCGACTGTGTCGAGATCGGTGACGGCTGTACGATCCGCGGGGGCGCGGTGCTCGGAAGCGAGGGCTTCGGGTTCGCCCGCGAGGGGTCGGGTCGGCTACATCGGCAGATACATCAAGGGAGCGTGGTTATCGAAGACGACGTAGAGATCGGTCCGAACACCTCGATCGACCGGGCCGTCTTCGACGAGACGGTCGTCGAACGCGGCGCGAAACTGAGCGGGCAGGTCCACCTCGCCCATCAGGTGCGGATCGGACGGAACACCACGGTCGCGTACGGCTCGGGTTTCTCCGGCGGCGCGCACGTCGGGGATCGCGTGACGATCCACCCGCACGTCTCGGTCGCGACCGACGTGACGATCGGGGACGACGCCGAAGTCGGGATGAACGCCGGCGTCCTCGCGGACGTCCCCGGCGGGACGACCGTCGTCGGCACGCCAGCACGCCCTCTCAACAAATGAACGCCACAAGCCACCCCGAACAGCCGCCCGCGGGACCGGTCGAGTTCACCTTCGACTGGTACGAACGGTTCCTGAGCGAACTCCTCGAATCGGGGTACACCCCCGCGGACTACGCCGACGACCTGTCGGCCGGCGAGATGATCGTCCGCCACGACATCGACTTCTCGCCGCGGAAAGCCCTCGAGATGGGGCGTATCGAAGCGGCGCTGGGAGTCGAGGCGACGTACTTCGTCCTGCTTACCTGCCCGCTGTACAACGTGTTTTACAAGCCGGTCCGAACAGCACTGAGAGAGCTCCAGTCGATGGGACACACGGTCGGCGTCCACTTCAGCACCCACGAGTACTGGAACGGCGAAGCCCCGGCGGCGGCGGTGGCCGAGCGCGTCGACCGCGAGCGCGCGGCGCTCGCGAGTGCGGTCGGCGAGGTCAGCGAGGCCGTCTCGTTTCACCGCCCCGACGAGTGGCTCTTTCGCCGGTCGTTCGAGGGCTTTATCAGCACCTACGAAGAACGGTTTTTTACTGACATCGCCTACCGCGGGGACTCGAACCAGCGCTGGCGCGACGAACACCCGCTGGCCGGGGAGCGTCCCGAAAAGCTCCAGATCCTCACCCACCCGGGGCTGTGGGGGAGCGAGGACGCCGATTTCGAGACGCGGCTCGGGGAGGAGGTCGAGTACGAACTCGACCGAACGCGACGGTTTATGCACGAGCAGCTCGTTGAAAAGGAGTACAACGTCGATGAGTTTCGATACGGGGTCGAGTAACGTGAGCCGACAACCAGCCGGCGAGGGAGAGATCCATGGCGAGTAGCTCCGGCGGCGTTTACGGCTGGCTCGCCTCCCAGCGTTTCGACGTGATCGGGGCGGTGCTCGCGCTCGTACTCGCCGTCGCGTTGCTTCCGCTTCGGCTGCTCGCGGCGAACTTCTACATCGTCGCCATCCCCGTCGCGCTGGCCGTCGCCTCGGGGCTGTACCTGCTCGCGGTGCGGACGAAAAACACCGAGGGGTTACCGACGCTGCCGCTGTGGGCCGGCCGACTCCTCCCCAGTCTGGTCTTTCTCACCACCGCTTTGCTCGTCTTCCTCGGGCTGTATCAGGGCGGTCGGACGCCCGCGTTCTACGCGATCTCGATCCTGGTGGGGATCATGCTCTTCGCACAGATCTTCTTCACGCGCGAGCGCGATCTCGTTCCGTGGCTGCTCTTGATCCAGATCCTCGCGTTTGCCTTCACCATCAGGTACGTCTCGTTGCTGACGACACCGGGTTACACCGGGATCGACGTCTGGACGCACGTCCCGAACTGGTCGGTGACGATCGCCGAAACCGGCTCGCTCGGTTTCCTCGAAGGCAACAAGTACTACGCCTCGCCGCTGTTCCATCTGGCCGTCGTCGCGACGAGCCTTCTTGGCGACGTCTCGGTCCGAAACGGGCTGTTTCTCTCCGTCGGCTTCGCGATGGCGTTCTCGCCGCTGTTCGTCTACATCGCGAGCCGGCTGTTCGTCTCGGCGCGTTGGAGCCTGTTCGCGGCGGCGATCTACGCGGTCTCCGCTCACACCGTCGAATGGTCGATCCACCTGATTCCGACCGGGCTGGGGCTGATCTTCTTTCTGGGGGTGTTTTACCTCCTCGTTCGGGTACTCGACGTCAGCCCCGGCGGTCGGGAGTTCACCCTGATCGTCGTCCTCAGCGTTGCGACGATCCTGACCCACCAGATCTCGGCGTTCATCATGCTCATCCTGACGGGCGCGGGGCTGCTTGCCCACCTCCTGTTGCGCTTCGAGCTGTTCAGACCGCCGAATCGATTCCGCGGGCTGCAGTCCGACCAGGGCGATTCGGTGAGTCTCACCGGCCTGCTGGCGTTCGACCTCGGCTTCATCACGTTCATGTGGTCGCTGACGCCGTATCACGGCGATACGTTCCTGGCGACGACGTTCAGCTTCTTTCGCAACACCTTAGAGGAGTCTGCGGGGCTGGGCGATACGACCGGGACCCGGTCGGAGCCGGCCGTGGATCCGACGCTGCTCGAACAGGCGATCCAGTACATCGATGCGGCGGTGTTTCTGATCCCCTTCGCGCTGGCGGTCGTGGGCTGTTTCTACGTCCTCCGGCGGCGCAACATCTCCCACGGCGCGGTCATGTGCGGGGCGTCGATCGTCGTCATGCTCGTGTTCATCTTCGGGTTCCCGATGTTCGGGGTCCGGACGTTCATCCCCCAGCGGTGGTACGCCTTCCTGGCCGCGCCGATGGCGCTGCTGGCGGCCGTCGGCGTCGCGTACCTCGCCCGACGACTGACGACGCCGGTCGTCTTTGCGGTGTTGCTCGTCTTCGCGCTCGCCTTCCCGATGGTCACGTTCGTCGCGACGGACGGGACGATCGACAGCCCGCCGTTCGAGGGGACCCAGACCCAGTACAGCTACAATCAGGCCGAGCTGAGCGCGGTCGACACCATCGGCGATATTCGCCCGATCGACGAGGAGGCGGGCGAGGTCTACCACACGGACCACCCCTACAACACGGTGTTCTCGCGGGCCGGGCCCGGGCCCGGCGTCGCCGCGAACATCACGCCCGAGGGTCTAGAGAACTCCGATACGGTGATCTATCGCGAGTATCAGGGGACCGGCGGTGCGTTCTTCGTCGAGGACGAGGAGCGGAGCGCGACCCCCGAGATGAGCCGAAGCGAACTCTGTGGAGCCGAGCGCCACTACGCCTACGACAACGGCGACGTGACGATGTGTACGGCGACGTGGGACGTCGACCCCGGCGCCGACACCGGCGTTGACCTCGACGGCGACGCCGACACGGACGTGTAGGCCGCGCGCCCGAGAGGGTGTATTTTAACCGACCACCGGACGAAGGGACGGCAAGAGTCACATGAATGAGCGAATGGACACACTTCTGATCGGGATCGACGCCGCCTGCCAGCCGGTGCTCGACCGCCTCGCGGAGACCGAAAGCGTCCCGAACATCGAATCGATCGTCGAGGACGGTGCGAGCGCGCCGCTGGAATCGCAGATCCCGCCGTGGACGCCGAGTGCGTGGCCGTCGCTCTATACGGGCGTCAATCCGGGCAAACACGGCGTCTACAACTTCGTCGCCTTCGACGGCTACGACTGGGAGGTCGTCACCGCGAATCACGTCCGCGAACACGCCCTCTGGACGTTGCTCGACGAACACGACCGGTCGAGCGTGATCGTCAACGTTCCCGTCACCCACCCGCCCGACGAGGTAGACGGCGCGATCATTCCGGGGTTCATCGGTCCGGAGAACCCCGGCACTCACCCGAAAGGCCTCCTGGAGGAAGTCCGGGAAGCGATCGGCGAGTACCGCGTCTACCCGAACTACTCGCGGGGCGACGAGGAGGTCCCGGACGACGAGAAGATGGACGAGTACTGCACCCTCGCGCGGATGCGCGGGGAGGCGTTTCGGTATCTCGCGGGCGAGTACGAACCGGACTTCGGGTTCGTCCAGTTCCAGAAGACCGACACCGTCTTTCACGAGTTCGAGGGGAATCCCGAGTACGTCCGCCGGATCTACGAGGCGACGGACGAACAGATCGGAAAGATACTCGACGCGTGCGACCCAAAGCGGGTGTTCGTCGCGAGCGATCACGGGATCGGCCCCTACGAGAACTACGAGTTCCGCGTCAACGAGTACCTCCGCCGGGAAGGCTACGTCGAAGCGACGGCCGGCGGGAAGGGGATGCCCTCGTGGAACCCGATCAGAGACCAGTTGCAGGAAGGCGAGGAGGAGACGACATGGGAACCGAGCGCGATCGAGCGGCTTGCGGCGAGCGCGGCGAAGATCGGCCTCACCCCCTCGCGGGCGGTGAGCGCTCTCGATCGCGTCGGACTGGGCTCGCTCGCGCGTCGGTACGCACCCTCGGGCGTGAGCCGAACGGGCGCACAGCAGGTCGACTTTCCCGCCTCGAAGGCGTACATGCGCGCCCGAACCGAACTCGGCGTCCGGCTCAACGTCGAGGGGCGCGATCCCGAAGGGCGCGTCCCCCCGTCGGAGTACGAGACGGTCCGAGAGGAGCTGATCGAGCGGTTGGCGGAAGTCGAAACCCCCGACGGGGATCGGGTGTTCGGGGAGGTCGTCCCGCGCGAGGAGTACTTCTGGGGGCCGTACGTCGAGGAGGCCGTCGACGTGCTGACCGTGCCGAACGACTTCGAGCAGTTCCTCTCTGCTCAGCTCCGCGACGAGCTGTTCGGCCCGCCGACCGAACCGTGGAACCACAAGTTAGACGGGTTGTTCGTCGCCGCGGGCGGGGGGGGCGACAGCGAGGCGGATCTCCCGGGGGCGCATCTCTT
>JAWARX010000064.1:0-9972 GCA_038893155.1 Halalkalicoccus sp. | reverse complement strand
CAGACGAGGAAGGCGAACGTTAGATACGCCCCGACGGTCGCGATCATCGGGATGACGTGCTGCATGGCGACGACGCGGGCGGTCTTCGTCGGGTCGAACTCGGGTCCCTCCGACTCCCCGCCGTCGGTCGCCGCCGGCCCCGACGATGGGCTCTCGGACCGGAGCGTCCGCCCCCAGCCGACGCCCGCGATACACAGCGTCGCGATCACGACGAAGCTCGCGGGGATCCCCAGCGCCGAGAGCCCGACGACGAGGATCGCGCTGACGGTCGCGACCACCACCGCCGCGGGCAGGGGCAACTCGGTGATCTCGTTGCCCAGCGTCTCCAAGGTCCGTCGGGCGATGGTGAGCGCGCCGGCCGCGACCGCCAGCGAAGCGCCGAGGATCGCGGGGTTCATCGAAAGCTCGCCGCTTCCCACCAGCGGCGCGATGACGTTCGCGACGTTCGAGCTGCCCGAGCTGAAGGCCATCAGGCAGCCGACGAGGAGAACGAGCCCGCCGCCGAACAGCTCCCCACGGCTTCTCACGGCGGTCTGCGGGACCGGGATCGATCGCGACCGGTCGAGATCGATCAGGTGGCCCTCGCTGCGGTGGGTGTCGATCCACGCCTCGACATACCCGTAGAAAAACCGCCCGATCACGACGGCGACGGCAAAGCCGATGATCGGGGCGATGACCCACCAGACGACGATCTCGCTCAGTACGCCGTACTCGAGTTCGCCGGTCGCAAAGCCGAGGCCGGCGATCGCGCCGACAGTCGTCATCGAGGTCGAGGCCGGAACCCCGAAACGGTTGCCGACGAACAGCGAGCACCCGATGAACCCCAGCACGATGACGCTCGCCTGGAGGGTAAAGACGTCCGCGCCCCCGACGATGCCGTCGCCGAGCGTGTCGACGACCCGCCGACCGATCGTCCACGCACCCAGTGCAAAAAAGGTCGACATCAGGAGGCCAGCGACGAGCTTCGAGACGAGCGAGGCACCCACCGCGGGACCGAACGCGGGAGCCGTCGTCGCACCGCCGATGTTGTAACCGACGAACAGCGCTGCGAGGAGGGCGAGGGCGAACAGGACGGCGCTCATGACTCACCTGTGGGATTCGCGAAGATAAAGGCCGTGAAACGGTTACCGGGGATCGGTCCGGAGATGACACTACTTCATCAGGCCCGCGATGGCGGCTCCCAGCCCCCTATTTCCGGAAGGCTTACCGCGATATCACCTGTCTGCCCCGACATGACCGAGGCCGCGGACCTGATACTGCGAAACGCCGAGGTGCACACGCTCGCCGAGCCCGACGAGACCCACGAGGCGCTCGCCGTCCGGAACGGCCGGATCGTCCGCGTGGGCAAGCGCTACGAGGTCGATTTCCTCGACGGCGTCGAGACCGAGGTGATCGACTGTGCGGGCCGGGTGGTCCTGCCCGGCTTCGTCGACGCCCACACCCACATGGAGACGCTCGGACGTTATCTCATCCACGCCGACCTCTCGGGCGCTAGTGGACCCGAAGAGTGCATCGAGCGCCTCCGGGCGTCTGCCGACAGCGAGGGAGAGAACGGTGCCGAGAGCGAGTGGATCCTCGGCTTCGGCTACGACGAGAGCGGGTGGGACGAGGCCGACTATCTGACGAACGCGGATCTCGATCGCGTCAGCGACTCGCGACCGGTGGCGGCCTTCCGCGAGGACATGCACGTCGCCTCGCTCAACACGGTCGCCCGCGACCGCTACGAGGACGACATGCCCTCGGCGGACGTCCGAGGCGAGGGGGTGATCGTCGAGGCGGCCGTCGACGTCGTCTACGAAGCGATCGCGCCCGGCCCCGAGGAGACCCGCGAGCTGCTCGTGGCCGCCGGGGAGTACGCCACCGCTCGCGGCGTAACGGGGGTTCACGACATGGTTCGCAGCTCGCACGCGCCGCGGGTCTATCGCGAGCTCGACTCCGAGGGAGCGCTCCCGCTCCGGGTGCGACTGAACTACTGGAGCGACCACCTCGAGGCCGTCTCGGAGGCCGGCCTGCGGACGAACCACGGTAGCGAGTTCGTCAGAACCGGGGCGATCAAGACCTACACTGACGGGAGCTTCGGCGGCCGGACCGCGAAGCTCGCCGAACCGTACGCCGACGGCGACGGGAACGGCGAAACGGGCCAGTGGGTCGTCCCGCCCGAGGAACTGAACGACCTGGTCCGCCGCGCGGACGGCGAGGGCTTTCAGCTCACCGCCCACGCCATCGGCGACCGGGCGATCGAGGAGGTACTGGACGCCTTCGGGGCGACCGACGACCCCGGAGGCGCGCGCCACCGAATCGAACACGCCGAACTCCTCACCGACGAGCAGATCGAGCGCTTTGCCGACTCGGGGATCGTCGCGAGCGTCCAGCCGAACTTCCTCAAGTGGGCCGACGAGGGCGGCCTCTACGACGCTCGGCTCGGCGAGGCTCGCCGAAAGCGCACCAACCGCTACCGGGATCTACTCGATGCGGGCGCGACGCTCGCCTTCGGCAGCGACTGCATGCCCCTCGACCCGCTTTTGGGGGTTCACCACGCGGTCACCGCGCCCGCCGAGAGCCAGCGTCTCACCGTGACCGAGGCCCTGCGAGCGTACACGTCCGGGGCGGCCTACGCCGGCTTCGACGAGGAACGGCTGGGAACCGGCGAACCCGGCAAGCTGGCGGACCTGGTCGTCCTCGAGGAATCGCCGTGGGACCGTCCCAATTCGATCCGGGATATCGAGGTGGCGAAAACGCTCGTCGGCGGCGAGGTCGTCTACGACGCTACAGGCTGATGCGCTCGCCCGTTTCGGCGGCCTCGTAGGCCGCCTCGACGATCCGCTGGTCGGTCAGACCGTCCTCGCCGTCGGATTCGCAGTCGGCGTCCGCGAGCACGCAGTTCGCGAAGTAATCGAACTCCTCGCGGACCTCGTCGACCGGCGGGCCGGTGTAGCTGACGTGGACCTCCCCGCGCTCGGCGACGAGCTCTTGGGAGACGTCCCCGCCGAAGGGCGAGCGAACCAGGAGCTGACCGTCGGTGCCGAGCACCTGCAGCCGGCTGTCCGGGTGGGCGTCGAAGCTCGCGGTACACGAGACCGTCGTCCCGCCGGGGAAGGTGAGCTGGAACGCTGCGTGCGCCTCGACGCGGTCGAACGGCTCGCCGGGCGTCGCAGTCTCGGCCTGTACGGCGATCGGATCGGCATCCAGCAGGAACCGGCTCGTGTTCAGCGGGTAGATCCCCAGGTCGATCAGCGCGCCGCCGCCCGCAACCGCGGGGTCGAGCCGCCAGCTGTCCGGCCCGGCGTTCTCGAGCAGGCGCGTCGAGAAGCCGCCGTGGATCTGGACGGGCTCGCCGACCACCCCGTCGTCGATCATCTCGCGCAGCCTGCGGATCGCGGGCTCGGTCCGCAGCCGGTAGGCGGTCATCAGGACGCGGTCGACCCCTTCGTAGGCCGCGACCATCCGTTCGGCGTCCGCGAGATCGGCCGCGAGGGGCTTCTCACAGAGGGCGTGTTTGCCCAACTCGGCGGCTCGTTGCACGTACTCGGCGTGGTAGGCCGGCGGGGTCGCGACGTAGACGGCGTCGTAGGCCTCGCCCGCCGCTCCGGCGTGAAACGCCTCGTAGTCGATGATCCGTTCGACGCCGAACGCCGCGGCGAGGTCGCCGGCCGTCTCGGGCGACCCGCTGACCAGCACCGTCGTCTCGCAGAACTCGCCGTCGCGGATCGCCGGCAGCGCACGGTTGCGCGCGAACCCGCCGAGCCCGATCACGGCCAGCCTGACGGTCCCCTCCTCTATCGTCCGCCAGTCCCGACGTCTGACCGTCCGGAAGTAGCTGTCGAGCGACATCCCGGAGCCGCTACGGGACCGGGCAACAAGTGTGTTCGGTGTTATCGCACCAGCAGCGTCTCGCCGGTCATCGCTTTCGGGGGCGCGATCCCGATCAGTTCCAGCAGGGTGGGCGCGAGATCACACAGCGACCCTCCCTCGCGAACCCGATAGCCGCCGCTGGAGTCGCCCCGGGACGACTCCAGGGAACCGTCCGGACGCGATCCGGACGCGCCGTCCGATCCAGCAGGATCGAGATACACCACCGGCACGGGGTTGTAGGTGTGGGCGGTGTGGGGGCTTTCCTCCGTGCCCATGTCGTCGGCGTTGCCGTGATCCGCGGTGACGAGGACGTGCGCTCCGTGTTCGCCGAGGGTGTCGAGCAGCCGCCGGAGCTGGGCGTCGACCGCCTCGACCGCGTCGACCGCGGCCCCGAAGTCCCCGGTGTGGCCGACCATGTCGGGGTTCGCGTAGTTGAGCACCAGCACGTCGGGGTCCTCGGTGTCCGTGATCGAGATCGCCCTGTCGGTGACCTCCGGCGCGCTCATCTGGGGCTTCAGGTCGTAGGTCGGCACGTCGGGGCTGGGGACGATCTCGCGGAGTTCGCCCTCGAACTCCACTTCCCGGCCGCCGTTCAGGAAGTAGGTGACGTGGGCGTACTTCTCGGACTCGGCGATCCGCAGCTGCGTCTTTCCGCGCTCGGCCAGCACCTCTCCGAGGGTGTCCTCGGGCTGGTTCGGCGGGAAGGCCACGGGCACGTCGAAGGTCTTGTCGTACTGGGTCATCGCGACCAGGTGGACGTCTGGCGCGGGCGTATCGAGGTCCCACTCGGGGCGGATGTCCTGAAGCATTCGCGTGAGCTGACGGCCCCGATCGCCCCGGAAGTTGAAGAAGATCGCACTGTCCCCGTCCTCGATGGCGGGGCCGCCCTGCTCACGGCTACGCCGTTCGCTTTCCGAGACGTGTGGCGTCTCGCCTTCCACCAGCGTCGGCTCGACGAACTCGTCGGTCTCGCCGCGCTCGTAGGCGGCCTCGACGGCCTCGACGCCCGAGGCCGCGGTGTACGCCGCCTCGCGGTTGACCATCGCGTCGTACGCTTTTCGGGTGCGCTCCCAGTTGGTGTCCCGGTCCATCGCGTAGTACCTGCCCGAAACGGTCGCGACGTGGCCGGTGCCCGCCTCCTCGATGACCGCTTCCAGCTCCCGGAGGTAGTTCGCGCCGCTTTTCGGGTCCGTATCCCGGCCGTCGGTAAACGCGTGAGTGACGGCCTCCACTCCCCTGTCGGCGGCCCACTCGATCAGCGCGTGGAGGTGTTGTTGATCCGAGTGGACCCCGCCGGCGCTCACGAGTCCCATAAAATGCACCCGGCCGCCGGTTTCCTGCGCATCACCGGATCGCGTCCGGTTGCCAGCCGAGCTTCGCTCGGCGACGCGATCGAACGCGCCCGAAAGCGCCTCGTTCTCGCGGAACGACCCCTCGTTTATCGCGTCGTTGATCCGGGTGTAGGCCTGCTTGACGACGCGGCCGGCCCCGATGTTCAGGTGGCCGACCTCGCTGTTTCCCATCTGGCCCTCGGGGAGGCCGACGCGCCGGCCCGTCGGGTCGAGCCGGCCGAACGCGCCCTGTTCTCTGATCCCGTCGAAGGTCGGCGTCTCGGCGCTCGCGACCGCGTCGCGACCCCCCTCGTCGTCCGGTTCGCGTAACCCCCACCCGTCCAGAACGATGAGCGCAGCATCCATGCCCGAGGTGAGACCCGCCGGCGGTAACTACCCTTCGCTCCGTAGCGGGCGTACCAGCGGGCATCCGCAGCTTTTTTTCGCGGTAGGGCGAGGGAGGGATATGACGCTGGATCCGGTCCACTTCGAGGGGATCGCCACCCTCGCCCGGCAGGTCGGCCGCGAGGTCGACGACGCCTCCCATCAGGAGTCCGCAGAGACCGTCTGGACGGAGTTTCTCGATCCCCTCACGGTCGACGGACGGCGCGTGCTCGAACCCCTCGATCGGCAGTATCGAACGCGCGTCCGGATCGAGGACGCCGCCCTCTGTGAGCGACCCTACCCCGCGAGCTACGGGATCGACTCGGGGACGATCAACCCCACCACGTACAAGAACGGCGTCGTGATGGACGTCGCCCACGCCGCGATGGGCTGTGTGCCGACCGACCTGGACTGTCATCGCTCTCGCACCGTGGTCATCGGCCTTCACCTCGACGACGACGCGGTCACGTTCCCCGAAGAGTGGGTGCTGTACGACGAGGGCTACAGCCGCCGGCGGATCCTCCTGTTGCGGGACATCGACCGCCGGCGCTACACGGAGGCGACCGTCCACGCCCTCTCGCTGTATCTCGCAGAAAGCGAACACGCGCTCGCCAACGCCGACGGGATCGACGACCCGCTGATCCTCGACGGGCCGCTCTATCCGAAGGGGCTGCTGAGCTGGCGGGATCGCGAGCCCGAACTCGCGGACCAGCTCGACGCCGAGACGCCCCGGGGGGTAGTCGAGAGCTACGCCCGGCTGGTCGAGAGCTTCCTCGACCGGGGGGTTCCGCTCGTGGGGTTCGTCAAGAACCCCGCCGCAAAGCGGATCACGGACGCGCTTTCGGGGAAAACCGCCACCCCGTGGACCGACGACGCAGCGCTGTTCGTGCGCCTGCTCGAACGATGGGAGGACGGCGAGCGAGTGCGCGAGGAACTGACCTACACCAACTGGTTCGTCTCGCGCGGGGGAACCAATCGGACGTTCGCGAAGGACGGCGACGCGCTCGGACTCGACCTGCGTCACCCCGCGGAGGACTACGAGGTCACCTTCTTCGCGATCTACGATCCCCGCGACGACGTGCTGTACACCGTCGAAGCGCCCTACGGCGTGACGAAAGACGAGGAGACGCGCGATGCGCTCCAGACCCAGCTGCTCGCCGAGGTGGCCGCCCAGCGCGGACCGCCCGAAGCGGTGAAGAAGGCGGACGAACTCGCACGCATCAGCGCCCGCGAGAAGGACTCGTTGCGCCGGATGATCGAGGGCGAACTCGACACCGAGCTATCGAGGACCTACGACGACCTGCGGTGGGGCGGCGAGGAGGCGTTCTTCTGAGCCAGCGGGATCGCGAAACCCCCGAGCCGACTCAGATCTCCGCACCCGGTTCGGCCTTCTCGACCTCGATCTCGACGTCCGCGGGTGGGACTCCGATCCGGGCGAACTGCGTGCGGACGTGCTCTTTCGCGGCGGCGATCCCCTGTTCGCGTGTGTCGAAGCCCCGCGGCATCGGCGAGTCGAAGGCGACGTTCACCGTTCGGTCGCCGATCTCCATCGCCGAGCCGCCGCTTTCGACCTCGTAGAACTCGTCGCAGACCCAGACGTACGGGGCGTCCTCGTCGGGTGCGCCCCGGAAGGTGGGTGCGCGCTCGCCACGCTCGAAGAGCGTCCCGGTCAGCGCCGTGCCGCGCGCACTACCTCGAATGAGAAGCATACGTCCCCTACCCCGCCAGGGGGCAAAAGCGCGTTGGCGGTGAGAAGCGTTTTACTCTCGCCGCCCGATGGCGAGGATATGTCCGATCTCGGTGATTTCACGCCCTCCCGCTCTTCGGCGGACGATGCGAGTTCGACGGACGACACACCCAGCAGCCCGGACGGCAGCTCCGAGCGCTTCGAAACCAGTTCGATCACGGCTTCGGGCGCCGACGCGGGGATCGGCGCGATCTCCTCGGCGCAGGGACTGAAGATCGCAGAAGACGCCGACGACACCGGGATCTGCGCTTCGATCACCGCCGGCAACCGCTCTTCGGTACGACTGGGCAAGTACCTCCTGCTGTCGTATCCCGACGACGAGAAACTGTTCTGTCGGATCACCGAACTGGAGTACGTCCAGGAGTTTCACACCGACGACGCCAGCGAGATCCACGTCCGCCGGGCGATGCGAAACGGCGAGGTCGCCGAAAGCGATTACAAGTTCCTCGCGACGCTCGAACCGATCGCGGTGCTCTATAACGGCGACGGGGAGCTGAAACGCCGGATGGCCGATCGCGTCCCGAAACCCGAAGCCGTGGTCCGGGAGGCGACCGACACCGAGGAGATCAAGACGGGCCTGAAGATGCCCGACGACGGGGTCTTTCTCGGCCATCTCGCCGTTGGCGGCGAGAAGGTCCGGACCGCGGCCCGACCCCCGACGATCGACTATCGACTGAAAGACGACTACGAGGCCGGCGATCCGCTCGTGTTTCGCCATACCCTCGTCGCCGGGGGCACGGGGTCGGGCAAGACCCACGGCGCGAAGAACGTCCTCCGGCAGTATCTGCATCCCGACCGATGCTACGAACTCGACGACGGGCGGACGATAGCCCCGGCGGTCGTCCAGTTCGATCCGCAGGACGAGTACGCCCAGATGCACGACGACAACCCCGGCGTTACGAGCGATGACGAACGCGCCTACGAGCGCGAGGGGATCGCCTGCGGGGGCCACGACGACACGAAAGCGTTCGTTCCCGCGGTGGGCGAGTCCCAGTACAGCAACGCCGACCACCGCGCAGAGCAGGTCGAGTTCACCATCCCGTTCTCGATGGTCCGGGAGAACAAGTGGCTCGTCGCGGGCAGCGACCTGAACGACAACCAGTATAGCGCGCTCACCTACCTGCTAAAGCGGTTTTTCAAACAGCACGGCGACTCGGGGACCTACAGCCGGTTCAAAACGTTTCTCGACGATCCCGCGCTGCGCGAGGAGCTAGACGAGAGCGGGCGGGTCCACGAGGCGACGTTCGACGCGGTCAAGCGCCGAGCGCGGGGTTTCGACAGCGTCTTCGACCAAAGCGCCCCGCCGATCACCGACCTCGTCCACGAGTTCGTCCGGCCCGGCGGGCTCTCGGTGGTGGCGGCCTACCACATCAACGACTCGCGGGCGACCGAGGTGATCGTCCTCGCCCTCTCGAGCCTGCTGGTCGACCAGAAGCTCTCGAACGACCCCGACTTCGACCGGATCAAGGAGACGCCGCTCGTGCTGGGAATGGACGAGGCACACAACTTCCTGAGCGGTGCCGACAGCGCGCAGGGCGGGAAGGTGATCGGGAAGTTCGCCGAAGCCGCAAAGCAGGGCCGCAAAGAGCGGCTGGGGCTGTTTTTCATCACGCAGGACCCACAGGACATCGCCGACGCGATCTTCAAACAGATCAACACGAAGATCGTGCTGAACCTCGGGGACGAGGACGCGATCTCGGCGGTGAACATCCCCACGAGCCTCGCGGGGAAAGTACCCTACATGGAGAAGGGCCAGATGGTCGTCTACTCGCCCGACAACTCCGAGCCGGTCGAGCTGATCGGGCTGTCGAACTGCCTGACGAAACACGAGTAGGCACAGCATATAATTGGTCGGGTGGCGATTAGCCGATATGGTCCATCGCATTCTCGTTCCGGTCGACGGCTCACCGCAGGCACAGGAGGCCTTCGAGTACGCAGCAAGCGAGTTTCCCGACGCGACGTTCGTCGCGATCACCGTCCTCAACCCCTCCGATATGAGCATGGGCGGCACGGAGATGGGGATGGCGTCGTACGCCGACCGGTGGATGGAGGCCGAAGAGGAACGTGCAAAGGAGCGCTTCGAGGAACTGCGCGAACTCGCCACAGAGCGCGGCGTCACCGTCGAGGGCGAAACCGTCATCGGCCGACCGGCCCGCGCGATCGTCGAGTACGCCGAGGAAAACGACGTCGATCAGATCGTCATGGGCTCGCACGGTCGGGACGGGGTCTCTCGGATCCTGCTCGGGAGCGTCGCCGAAACCGTCGTCCGACGGTCGCCCGTCCCGGTGACGGTCGTTCGCTGAGCGCGGAAGCCAGCAAGCAGCCACGTCCGATCGAACGCCGGTCGGTCGCCGTAGCTCCGACGACGGAGTTTTGCCGACCGGCACCGTCCAGCGTGTATGGTCCGGATCGACGGCGCGATCGTTGGCGGTGGGCTGCTCCTCGCCGGTCTCGTCCACCTGCTCGTACCCGAATCGCTGCTCCGAGCCGCCAGCTACGCCTACCGGCGATCGCTCGCCGTCGAATTTTCGTCCTCGGAGCGCTCGAAACGCCGGATCCGTGCCGTCGGCCTGCTCATGCTCGCCGTCGGAACGATCGCGGCAGCGGGCGAGCGATCGGTTTCAGTTGCCATAGAGAGGACGTGATTCCGAAACGACC
>JAWARX010000063.1:0-4479 GCA_038893155.1 Halalkalicoccus sp. | reverse complement strand
ACCAATCGGAACGTCAACCCCTCCGACACCTCCGATGTGGTCGGGATCTTCGCACGTGGTAGCGCCGAAGATGCGAAGGCTGCCGTCGCCGCAGCTGCCGACGCCGCGCCGCGGTCGTCCCGAGCGAGGTCCTCTCCGACTTCTTGGACCGACTGGCCTACACGCTCGGAGCTGGCCAGTCGCTCTCGGACTTCCTCCTTTCCGAACAGGACGTGATGATCAGCCAGTACGCGACCGTCTACGAGAGCACGCTCGGCAACATCGAGGTGATGAAGGACCTCTACATGTCGATGATCCTCTCGATGACGTTCGCGCTGGTGTTCGCGATCGTCCTCCCGATCCTCACCGGGACGAACCCGACGATGACGGTGTCTGCCGTCCTCTTGCTGTTCGTGTTCGTCCAGATCGGCTTTTACTTCGTCATCCGGACGATGTCGCCCCACGACCCGGTCTGGTATCACCCCCGGAAGCTTCGCCCGACAGCGGAGGGCCGCATCCTCGCGAGCCTCGTCGCCGGTGGTGCTCTCTCGGCTCTTGCGGTCGTCCTCGCCGCGCTCGGGCTGTTCGGGGTCGGGCCGATCGGACTGCACACGCTCTTCTTGCGCGATTCGCTTCCGGAGGCGCTGTACGTCGCGATCCCGCTGACGCCGCTTTTGATCCCCGGCGTCGTCCTCCGACACGAAGAGCAGCTGATAACGGGTCGCGACGAGGAGTTCCCGAACTTCATCCGCGCGCTCGGGGCCAGCGAGAGCGCAAAACGGTCCACGACCTCGGACGTGCTCGCGACCCTCCGGACGAAGGACTTCGGGCCGCTCACCGAGGGGATCGACGACCTCTATAAACGCCTCAACATGCGGCTCGATCCGGCGCTGTCGTGGCGCTACTTCGCGACAGACGCCCGCTCGTACCTGATCCAGAAGTTCAGCGAGATGTACCTGATCGGCCGGGAGATGGGTGGCAACCCCCGCCGTCTCGGCGAGCTGATCAGCACGAACATGAACCAAGTCAACCAGCTGCGCGAACAGCGCCGACAGGCGACGACGACGCTCGTCGGCCTGCTCTACGGGATCACCGCCGCCTCCGCCTTTGCCTTCTTCATCGGTCTCGAGGTCGTCGCGATCCTCTCGGGGATGGAGATCGATCTCACCGCGACCCAGCAGCTCGGCGTCGGCCAGCTCATCCACACCGAGGTCTACGACATCGATCTCATCCGCTATCTCCTCTTCGTCGTCATCCTGTTCAACGCGCTGCTCTCGGCGATCATGATCCGGACCGTCGACGGCGGCAACAAGGCCAACTCCTACATCCACTTCGTGTTGCTGACGTGGCTCGGCTGTGTCACCGCCCTCGCAACCACGCGGCTCGTCGAGCTGTTCCTCGACATCTGAGGCGTGGGTGGCCTATATACCGGGCACTGGCACTGAGACGAACGCCTGTGCTCGTCGCCATAGTAGGGTACGGTAGGACTGCCGGGTCCCAGCGCCTCCGCCGGGACGTCAAAACCGTCGTCAGGGAGCCGTTGTACAGCCTCGCCGGGGATCACCAGGAGAGGTGATCCCCGCGATCCGCGAGCGGATCACTGCTCGTTCATCGCCTCGCTCGCGACGTTCCGGCCCCGAGCGGTGAGTTCGACGTCCCGGCGGATCCGCACCGCTTCGAGCACGTCGAGTTCGATCAGCCGCTCGAACGCCTCCTCGACGACCTCGACGTCCTTGCCGAGGAAGTCGGGAATGTCGAACGGCGAGACGCCCGAGTACAGCGCCATCAGGATCTCGCGTTCCGCACCGCCGAGGTCGAGCCCGTCGGTCCCCGTGTCCTCGCTTCGCCGGAGAAGCGACGCGAGCAGTCCCGTCCGTCGGTCGTTGCCCGAGAGATACGTCTGGACGCTCGCGCCGTCTTCGGTGTGTTCGGCCTCGATCACCGCCCGTTTCGTCCCGTCGACGGTTCGCTCGCCGACGCTGAGCGCACCCACGTCGTCGAGAGAGATCTCGACGAACGTCCCGTTCGAGACGGCGACGTTGAGCGCGTCCTCGTCGACCTTGATGCGGCCTTTCTCCCACTCGGTCTCCTGGACGACGCCGCCCTTTACCGCCGGGTGTTTCGCGAGCAGGATCCGCTGATCGAGCAGCGCCCGGTAGCACGCGGACTCGAACGGCGGCTCGTCATCGCCGGTCGTCGCCGAGACGAGAATCACCTCGTCGTCGTAGCTGACGCTGACGTACTCCGAGACGCGCGCGACCATCTGGTTGACGTCGTAGCGCCCCGATACTCCGCGGACCTTGCTGAGCGGGATCGTCCGCTTGCCGCCGTTGCCAGCGAGCACGAGCCGCTTGTTCGAGAGCAGGATCCGCCCGCTGGTCCACGTCACGTCCCGGAGCTTGCGCCCCTCTTTCACTACTTGCGTGAACTGGCCGCGGCTGTCGGCGATCTTGTACTCGTCGTCGTTCATCGCGCCTCACCGCCGTCGAGCTTCGACACCGCCGAGAACGCCTGCCTGCGGACCGCGTCGGCGTCGGTCGTATCGATCAGCCGGTCGAGGCGTTCTCTGGTTCGTTCGCCGCCGACCTGGCCGAGCGCGAACACCGCCTTCGCGCGGGCGTTCTCGTCGTTTTCCTCGTCGAGGGCGAACGTGATCAATCGCTGTTCGACCGGCGTGCCGCCGATCGAGACGAGGCTCGTCACCGCGACCTGCGCTGACATCCCGTCGTCGTCGTCGAGCAGCGCGATCAGCCCGTCGACGGCCTGTCGGTGGTGTGCCTCGCCGGCGAGCTGCCCGAGCAGCCACGCCGCGTTGCGCTTCTGGACCGACCCCTCGCCCGATTCGAGGATCTCGATCAGCGGATCGAGCACGCTCACGTCGGCGGTTTCCGTGAGGGTTTCTTCGACGCGCTCGCGGATCGCGTGGCTCTGCTGGCTGCCGGCTTCCGAGAGCAACTCGACGATCGAGAGGACCGCCGCGCGCCGAACCATCGGGCTGGGATCGGACAGCGCCTCGCCCAGCGCGGGCACCGGCTCGGGGCGACCCGACTCGCCGAGCGCGCTCACGACGACGTACCGGACCGTCTCGCTGGGATCGTCGACGCGGTCGAACAGCGCCGACAGCGCCCCGTCGGTCCCGATCCGGCCGAGCGACTGGGCTGCCTCGCGACGGACGGCGGCCGTCTCGTCGCCGAGACACGTCGCCAGCGGACCGACCGCGCGGGCGTGTCCGAGCGTTCCGCAAGCGCGTGCGACCCGCGCTCGAACGCGCGGGTCGGAATCCGAAAGCGCCTCGACGAGAACGGGTACCGCTCGCGGCTCGTCGAGGTGACCCAGCGCGCTCGCGGCGGCCATGCGCATCTCGGGGGCGGACGATTCGAGGACGGTCGCGACCTCGTCGGCGGCGACCCAGTCGGCACCGCCCTCCCGCTCGAACTCGGCAATCCGGGACATACACTCGAGGATCGCGTCGACCCCGATCGCGTCGAGGCTGTCGATCGCCTCCGCGCGGACCGCCGCCGAGTCGTCGCTCTCGACCGCCTCGATCAGCGCCTCGGTCGCCACCTCCTCTTCGAACCCCGCGAGGAGCGTCGCGGCGCGCTCGCGGACGGTTTCGGTCTCGCCTCGCTCGAGATACCCGGCGAGGGTCTCGACGTCGCCGTCCTTTTCGGCCTGATACAGCGACACTCAAACCACCTCGTAGATTCGCAGGCGGCTGTCGATCGCCTCGAGCCGGTCGCTACACGTTCGGGGCACCGTTTCGGTCTTGCCGATCGCGAGATACCCCTCGGGCGACAGCGAGTCGAGCACGGTGTCGACGAGGGCGGACTTGTACTCGGCGTCGATGTAGATCAGCAGGTTCCGACACAGCGCCAGATCGATCCCCGATTTGGGCCCGTCGCGGATGAGGTCGTGGCGCTCGAACCCGACCAGCTCCCGCACGTTCTCGCGGACCGTGAACTCGCCGTCCTCGCGGTCGAGATACGGTTCGATGGCAGAAAGCGGCGCGAGCTCGCCCTCGATGTCGCGGGTCCTGGAGCTGCCGTAGACACCCTGCCGGGCGACGTCGAGCGCCGGCTCGCTGATGTCGGTCGCGAGCACCTCGAATCCCCTACTATCGATCTCGGGATCGTCGAGGGCGAGCATCGCGATCGAGTACGGCTCCCTGCCGTCCGCACACGGGGCACTCCAGACACGCGTCGGCCCCGGACGCGCGCTGACGGTTCGAAGCACCTCCCGGAGCCCCTCCCAGACTGCCGGGTTGCGAAAGAAGCCGGTGACGTTGATCGAAAGCGAATCGAGAAGCGCCTCGCGCTCGTCGGCGTCCGACCGCAGGACCTCTAAGTACGCCCCGTACCCCTCGGCCTCGACCCGGCGCATCCGCGCGGCGATCCGGCGTTCGAGGTACGCGTCGTTGTAGTGCGAGGACTCGAAGTCGAGATCGGTTTCGATGTGGGAAAGCATGCTCTATTGAAAATGGAAGACAGCGGCAAGGTTACT
>JAWARX010000062.1:0-10110 GCA_038893155.1 Halalkalicoccus sp. | reverse complement strand
ACGACGAACGTGGCGTTCCCGACCGCGACGCGCTCGCCGGCCGTCCCCGCGGCGATCGCCCTCCTCTGTGCCCTCGGCGCGTTCGTTCCCCCGTTTTCGAACCCCGAGTGGCCGCTGTACGCCAGAGCCGTCCCGCTCGCTCTCGGCGCCGTCGTCGCGCTGACCCTGCTCACGAGCGGGTCGCGAGTTCACGGCCGAATCGACCGCCCGCGTCTACCCGTCTGGAGCGCCAAGGCGGTCGCGAGTCTCGTCTTCGCCGGGAGCGGCCTCCTGCTCGTCCTCGCGGCGGCGACCGGCGGACGCGGTCTCCTCTTCTATCTCCTCGCGGGTGCGCTGGGCTCCGTGCTGTTGGCCCAGCTGTGGCTGGCCGAGGAACCAAGCCCGCGCTGGACGCTCGCGGGCGTGCTCGTCCTCGCGGGGGCCGTCCGGTTCGGCGCGCTCGCGACCACGCCGGGCTACGTCGGCCTGGACGTCTGGTCGCACCTGCCCTCGTTTGCGGCGGGGATCGCAGCGGAGGAGTCGCTGGACGCGATCGCCGGCGACAAGTACGCCGTCTCGCCGCTGTATCACCTCGCGGTGGTCTCGACGGCGCTGCTCGCGGACGTCTCGCTGCGGACGGCGCTGTTCCTCTCGGTCGGTCTCGGCATGCTCGTCGCCCCCCTTTTCGTCTACCTGCTCGCCCGGCCCCTGCTCGCTCCCCGGTGGGCGCTGCTGGCGGCGACGACCTACGCGCTCGCGGATCACGCGATCCTCTGGGGGATCTATCTCGTACCGACGAGTCTGGGATTGCTCTTCTTTCTCGGCGTCGTCTACGCGCTGCTCGCGGTCGTCCGGCGGGGCTACACGCTCGGGAACACGGCGCTGTTTTTCGCGTTTCTGCTTTCGGTCGTGTTCACCCACCAGGTCTCCTCGTTCGTCACCGCCACCTTCCTCGGGGCCGCGGTGCTCGCCCAGTTCGCCCTCCGGATCCCCCGGCTCTATCCCGAGCGGCCGACCAACCTGGTCTGGTTGTTTCTGGGCTGTCTGGCCCTCCTGACCGCGATCTGGACCGCCACACCCTACAGCGGGGCCGGCGGCTCCTTCGTCGACACCGTCCTGGTCTTTCTCGTCGACGCCCACCAGACCACCAGCGGGATCGCGATCGAGTACGGCGTCCCCGAGGCCGACTACGGGATGCGCCCGCTCGATTCGCCCGTCCAGCTTATCGAGGGTGCGGGCGCGCTGTTGCTCGCGGTCGCGGCGGGCGTCGGCGCGGTCCACGTCGCGGGTCGGCGGCGGGCCGACCAGTCGAGGCTGACGCTCGTCTTCGCGGCGGGCGCGATGGGGTTCTTCCTGCTCGTTCCCGCGCTGTTCGGGATCCGCACGTTCCTGCCGGGTCGCTGGTTCGTCTTCCTGTTCGTCCCGCTCGCGGTCCTCGGGGCCGTCGGACTGGCGCGCCTGGACGACCGTGCGCCGCGTCTCGCGGCGGTCTGCGTGCTCGCGTTCGCGCTCGCCGTCCCGCTCACGATGGCCGTCTCCGCGCCCGCGACCGTCGACGATCCCGCGTTCGACGACCGCCCGCAGTTCGCCTTCAGCGACGCCGAGCTAACGGCGATGGAGACGATCGCCAGCCACACCGACGAGCCGCTCTACACGGACTACCTCTACGCGGAGGCGTTCGACCGGACCGAAACGAACCCGGCGGCCTCGGCCACGCTCGCCGACGGGGGCCTCGAGGGCGATCCGTACGTCTACCGGGAGTACCAGTCGACGGGCAGTCCCCTGTTCGGCGAGGATCACAACCACCTCGCGATCCAGCGAATCGACAGGGAAAGCGCCTGTGCGGGTGAACACCGCAGCTACGACAACGGCCACGTCGCGCTGTGTGGCTAGCTGCGTGCCAACATTCGGCACTATTATACATTAACCATCCTGGTACGACCTTGGTCTGTTTAAAATGATTAATCGTTATAGTTAAGTAGCAGTTCGGAGTCCTCGGATACGTCGTGAACAATCGTGTACGAAAGCGGTTCGCCGCCCGATCGCACCGCCCACAGACTATCCGCAGCCGACCAGAGACGATGTACACAGACACCGACAACACCGGAATGCCGATCGTTCCCCGACTGACCCGTGCCGACGAAGCCGATCCCAGAGAGACCATGGAGGAGGAGGTCTGGAGCCACCTGATCGAGACGCCCACGGAGGGTCGGCGATGATCGAGGGGATCGGCGACACCGACACGACGATCCGGGAGATCGACAACCCCGCCGGCCGACGGTTCCGCGAACAGCTCGCCGACCAGCAGTTCGTCTTCGCGCCCGGCGCGTACCACGCGCTCGACGCCCGGCTCGCGGAGATGACCGGCCACGACGCGATCTACATGAGCGGCTACTCGACCGTGCTCGGCCAGTTCGGCTTCCCCGACCTGGAGATGGTCTCGATGACCGAGATGGTCGAGAACGCCGAGCGCATGGTCGACGCCTGCACCATCCCCGTGATCGCCGACTGCGATACGGGCTACGGCGGCATCCACAACGTCCGGCGTGCCGTGCGAGAGTACGAGAAGGCCGGCGTCGCGGCGGTCCACATCGAGGATCAGACCACGCCCAAGCGCTGTGGCCACATCGCGGGCAAGCAGATCGTCTCGCGCGAGCAGGCCGAAGCGCGGTTCTCCGCGGCTGTGGACGCCCGACAGAGCGAGGACACCGTGATCATCGCGCGCACCGACGCCTACGGTTCGGCCAACGGCGACTGGGAGGAACACCTAGAGCGCGGGCGACTCTACGCCGACTGCGGGGTCGATCTGGTCTGGCCGGAGATGCCCGATCCTTCCCGCGAGGACGCGACGAGGTACGCGGAAACGATCCACGAGACCCACCCCGACCTGGATCTGGCCTTCAACTACTCGTCGTCCTTCGCCTGGTCCGAGCAGGACGACCCGCTGACGTTCGAGGAGCTCGGCGATCTGGGGTACAAGTACATTTTCATCACCCTGTTCGGGCTGCACTCGGGGGCCCACGCGGTCTACGAGGACTTCAGGAGCCTCGCGGAGAACAACGAGCAAGCCCAGTTCGACCTGGAGGAACGCTACATCGGCCACCCGACCGAGTCACACCACGAGCTCTCACAGGTCAGCCGGTACCAGGACGTCGAGATGTCCTTCGACTCGGAGGCCCGCGCGCGGATCGAGGGCTCGGAGGGCTTCGCGGAGGAGCGCGATACGCTCCAGACCGCCGAGGACCCCGACACGGCCGAGGCGGAGGGCGACGACTGATTCGAGGGTTGTACGAGGGTACAAACAACTAATAATCGGGCCTCCCTAGGCGAGATCAGGAACCCCGAGGCCCGAAATGGTACAGAGAGATCACATCGCGCAGAGCAAGGCGATCCATCGACAGACCGGCCGGACGTTCTACTACGCGACCCGGCTGCTTCCGGGCCGCGTCAGGGAGGCGACGTACGTCCTCTATGCGTTTTTTCGCGTCGCCGACGAGGTCGTCGACGACGCCGAGGGGACGCCGCCGGACGAACAGCGCCGCGAACTCCGGTCGATCAGGGAGCAGGCGCTCGGGAACGCGGAGCCCGAAACGCCGGTGCTGGAGGCGTTCGTAGCGATCAAGGGGCGCCACGGCATCACGGACGAGGACGTCGAGGTGTTCCTCGACGCCATGGAGGCGGACATCGAAACGTGTCGCTACGAGAGCTACGAGGAGCTCGAAACCTACATGAACGGCTCTGCGGCGGCCGTCGGACGGATGATGACCGCCGTGATGGAGCCCGAGGACCCCGAGGTCGCTCTGCCGCATGCGACCGCGCTCGGCGAGGCGTTCCAGCTGACGAACTTCGTCCGGGACGTCCGCGAGGACATCGTCGATCGCGATCGGATCTACCTCCCCCAGGAGACGCTCCGGGAGTGTGGCGTCGCGAACGAGCAGCTACAGCGCTTCGAGATGGACGACCGCGTCGAACGCGCGGTCCGGATCGAGCTCTCGCGGGCGGAGGCCCTGTACCGTGAGGGGGTCGCGGGGATCAAGTACCTCCCGAGGGACTGTCAGCTCCCGGTCCTGCTGGCGGCCGTTCTCTACGCCGATCACCACCGGCTGATCCGGGCGTGCGGGTACGACGTCCTCAACAACGAGCCCGAACTGAGCACGCTCCGAAAGCTCTGGCTGGTCGCGCGGGTCCGCTGGCACTGGCAGTGGAACTCCGATCCCGAGGCCGTTTTTTATCGCGCGAGCGCCGTCCCGGGGCCGACGACCTCCCGGCGGGACAGACCCCACGAGAGCCTGCCGACCCGGTAGCTGATCGGAGGGAACTCATAGGGATCATCAGTAGACGTCCGTCGATTCCCGGCAGGGAATCGAATCACAGCGTCGCGTTTCGGGAGTCGACGCATCCGGTTGGCTCCGATGATCCCTATCAGAGCACGTCGAAGTCGAACCAGTCGCTCGTGATCAGCGTCCCGGAAAGCGAGAGCGCCAGCGCGACGGGGATCCAGTTGCCGAAGTAGGCGTTGACCAGCCCCCAGAACACGAGAAAACTCACCAGATCGTCGAGGAAGAAGTCACAGGTCCGGAGCCGGGCGAGCACCGCCCCGTGATCGAACGAACGCTGGAGGATCGCGATGGCGATGGTGCCGCTGAGCAGCCAGCCCAGGTAGTTGATCGCGGGCACGCCGTAGTAAGCGCCGGGCGTCTCCCAGCCCCAAAAGCCCAGCGCGACCGCGCCGGGATCGAGGATCAGATCGAGCGTGATCACGATCCCGAGGGTGAGCGCGAACCGACGGGGAAACGACGTGTCGCCGAGAACCAGCAGCGCGAGCAGGTAGCTGTTCAGCAGGATCGGGAAGTAAAACACCGGCAGGCCGAGGGGCACGAGGTCGAGCAGCATCGGCCCGAGGTCGAGTTCGTAGGAAAACTCGCCGTAGGGAAGCCCCGTCAGAACGCCCGTCAGTTCGATCCCCCAGGTAAACAGCGCGAGGACGGACAGACCGAGTACAGCACGGCGGTCGATCAGTGGGGTGAGACCGGCGACCAGCGGCGAGACCATCACGAGGTTCGCGCCGATCAGCAGGTAGGGGTGCATCGCGAACTCCGCCGGCAGGATCCCCTGTCGGCCGGCGATCAACAGCGCCACGCCGACCAGCGGGAAGGTGACGGCGATCGTAAAGCGGTTGTTCTCGACGACCCCTTCGAGCGTCGATTCGACCTGCCGTCTGGTCCCTACGGCGGTCTCACTCATCGCCGACACCTGCCGTCATCACCGGGCCTTCGGGCGGCGCGCACTTATTTTCGTCCGTTCCCCCTCGCGGGAAGCGACCCGAGGAACGTCCGTAGCTCCCGCGCGAACGCCTCGGGGTTCTCCAGGTTCGCGACGTGGCCCGCCTCGGGAACCACGACCGAGCGCGCGTCGGGGACCGTTCGTTCGATGTACGCGGCATGCTCGAACACCGACCGACTCTCGAACTCGCCGTTGACGACGAGCGTCGGGGCGTCGATGGCGGCGAGATCGGTCCGGCGAAAGCCGTAGATCGCGTCGAAGACGGCGTTGAACTCGCGCGTTTCGAACGCCGACATCGTCTCGCGGACGTACTCTTGCACCGCGGCGTCTCGACCGAACCAGTCGGCGCTCCGGGTGTACTTCGCGAGCCGGAACGCCCAGTCGACGTACCGTTCGGGCCCGAGCAGGCGGACGGTCCCCCTCATCGACCAGTCCGGAAAGAGCAGTCGCTGGAGTCGGTCCGACCGGGTGAGCCGGGTCGAGACGGCCGTGTCCGCGAGGACGAGGCCCGGGAGTTCGTCGTAGCGGACGGCGTACAGCTGGGCGACCATCCCGCCGAGCGAGAGCCCACAGACGACCGGGCGTGCGAGGTCGAGCGAACCGATCAGCGCGCGGAGGTCGGCCGCCAGCAGCTCGATCGTGTAGTTGCGATCGGCCGAGGAGCCGGTCCGACCGTGGCCCCGTAGGTCGTAGGTGATCACCCGGTACTCGTTCGATAGCGCTTCCACCTGTGGCATCCACAGCCGGTGGTCGACCCAGGCGCCGTGGACGAACACGATCGGCGGACCCTCGCCGTCGCTCTCGTAGTAGGTCTCGATGTCGTTCGTCTCGACGCGCGGCATACGCCGTCTCGACACGCGCCTCGAACATATCCGTTGTCGTCTCTCGGAAGCGAGGCTCCGTCCGCCTCAGAGATACCCGAACCCTTCGAGTCGCTCACGAACCACGTCCTCGTCGATCCCTTCGCGTTCGACGGGCGGGTCCGACCGAATCGATCGACGCGTTTCGCCCGCCTCGACCAGCCACGGCACCCGAACGAGCGCCTCCGAGCGAAGCCCCCGGTCGTGGCCGAAGCCCCGCACGGGGACCGGCCACATCCGGTCGCCGATGAGGTTGCCGTGGTCGGCGGTGATGACGCTTTTTCCCTCGATCTCGTTCCGAAGCTCCGCGACGAACGGCAGGACGAGATCGAGGTTCTCCGCGTAGGCCCGACGGACGTCCTCGACCGAAAGCTCGTCGTCGCCGTCGCGCAGGCGCTCCCAGACGGAGGCCTCCGAGAACTCGGCGTCGTCCATCCGGCTGTTGTGCCCGCGGTGGGGAAGCGTGCGGCCGAACTCGCCGATGAAGGGGTAGTGGGGCTGCATGTAGTGGACGAGCAGGCGCTTTTTCGGGAACTGCTCGGCGGCCTCTAGCGCCGCCGCGGTCACCTCGCGGGGGTGGACCGTCCCGAGCTCCCCGTCCCACGCCTCCAGCAGCGGGATCGTCGCGTGGAAGGTGTCGTCGGGCAGCATCGGCGCGAACGGGTTGGCCGTGACGTAGACCGTGTCGTGATACCGCTTGCCCGAAAAGGTCTCTTCGAGAAACTCCTCGCTGTGGCTGCCGACCGACGTTCGCGATTCGAGCGTTCCCGGGAGGGTGTTGCGGGCTGCGAACGTGTCGTACCGACAGCCATCGAGGATCACGAGAAGATCCCAGTCCTCGCTCATGACGTCTACCCCCTCGTGGGCCCGACGGCCGTGGACCGCGCGGTTGAGCGCGATCCCCCACCGTCGGAGTTCGTACCGGAGCAAGCCCGGATCGCGCAGGACCTTCCTGACGTTCCTGACGGTGTACTTACCGCTCGGCATGTACCGTGACGCGGGATCAGGCCGTTCGGACACCGACGGGTACAATAGCTCCGTTCATCTATATATCGTACCAATGACCTATGAAGCATTACGCTGTCGGTTTCCGGAAGGCGTCGTCGAGCGATGAGCCGGATCGCGACCGCGTACGAGACCCTCCGGGACGACGGGCTCGGCGGCCTCTCAAGGGAACTTGCGGAGTACTGCCTCCGGGAACCGCGCCTCTCACGGGACGCTCACCGGCGCCTCGCTCGCGCGTACTACGGTTCTCACACCCGGGCCGATCGTGCGGCCTACGACGCGCCGTTCGACCCGTTCTCGATCGAGTGGGTCGACCCCCGCCGGATCGAGCGCCACACCCGCCGGCGTTACCCACCGTACAAGGATCGCGAGTACCGCTTCGGCGCGGTCGAGGGCGGCGACTGGGATCGGCGCGAGCGCCCGCCGGTCGATCCGGAGTACGACGGCGCGCCCGCAGACCTGTTCGTCGCCGACCGCTTCGCGGAGTCGACCCTCTATCGCTCGTTCGAAGTCCGCTTCGAGGAGGGCGCGGCGTGGACAGACACGCCGCTGTACGAGGAAGCGTGCCGACTCCTCGAAACCGCCCCGTGGCGACGCCACGTCTGGCACGGCTGTGCCTCGGAGGCGGAGCTCTTCGAGCGGTTCGACCGTCTCGACGCGCTGTACGCGAGCATCAGCGAGAACGGCGTCGAGAGCGCGTACGAACGGCTGGATGGGGATCCGGACGCGTCGTTTCGCGAGTGGGTCCGCGCCGAGATCGCCGTCGACGTCGGCCGGGACGGCGAGCTGTTCTTGGTCTGTGGGAAACATCGCTTTTCGTGTGCGCGTCTCGCCGGGCTCCGATGGATCCCGGTGCTCTTTCTCGTGCGCCATCCCGAGTGGATGGCCCACCGCGACCGGATGTATCGCGGCGCGGTCGACGGCGGCGATCACCCCGACCTCCGCGGGCTATGAGTGGATCAGTAGCCACAGCCCACCCATCGTAAACAGCGCACCGGTGGCGGTGTTGATCGCGGGAAACCACCAGTAAGCCCGCGAGACGTCGATATCGGTGAACGCGACCGCGAGGGTGAACACGGGATAGACGAGAAAGAGCGCTCCTGCCCTGATATCGAGCGCGCCGAAGGCCAGCGCCGCCAGCGTCCAGCAGCCACCGCAGTAGGCATACGTTCGGGCCTCGCCCAGCAGGGTGGCGGTCGTCTCGATTCCCGCTTTTCGATCCGGTTCGATGTCGGGGATCGCGCTGAAGGTGTGCATCCCCATGGTCCAGCACCACGCGCCGACGACCGCGAGCGCGGGGGGCTGGCTCCCCGCGAGCGCGACGTACGCGGCCGCGCCGGGCATCAGGTACAGCCCGTTCGAGACCGAATCCAGCAGCGGCATCGTCTTGAACCGAGCGGGCGGAGCGCTGTAGGCCGTCCCGAGGACGAGAAAGCCAGCGAGCCACGGCCACGCGCCCGGCGGGAGGACGGCGAGCAGCGCGAGTCCAGCGAGCGCACAGCCCGCGACGGAAAGCGGGACGACACGCTGGCCCCGGAAGCGCGCCTCGCGACCCTCCTTTTTCGGGTTTTTCAGATCTATCTCCCGGTCGTACACGTCGTTGATACCGTAGAGGAAAACGTTCGCGGGCACGAGGAAGTACGCGAACAGGGCGAGCGCCGGCAGCGAGAACAGCTCCGCCGTACTGCTCGCGCCGAAGACCGCCCCGACGACGACGGGGCCGGCCAGATAGAGCCAGAACCGCGGGCGCGAGAGTTTCAGCAGGTATCGCAGGGTCATCCCCGCGCTCGATCGCCGGAGCCGTAGTCCTCGAAGATCGCTTCGGCGGTGAGCTGGCCGCTGATGAGACACATCGGGACGCCGATGCCGGGCGTGGTGTACGAGCCGGTGAAATAAAGCCCCGGGACCTTCTTCGAGCGGTGCGGCGGGCGGAATACGGCGGTCTGCCCCAAGGTGTGAGCCAACCCGAGTGCCGTCCCGCGCATGCTGTTGTAGCGCTCGGCGAAGTCATCGACCGTAAACGTCTCCTCGAAGACGATCCGCTCTCGCAGATCGACGCCTGTGTGCTCGGCGACGTCGTCGAGGACGAGGCTCCGGTAGCTCTCTCTGATCACGGGCCGGTCGTCGAGTCCGGGCGCGATCGGCACGAGCGCAAAGAGGTTCGAGTGCCCCTCGGGAGCCACGGTGTCGTCGGTCTCCGAGGGGACACAGAGGTAGTAGGCGGGATCGTCGGGCCACTCGGGCTCGTGGAAGATCTGCGCGAAGTGTTCCTCCCAGTCGGTCGGGAGGACGAGCGTGTGGTGGGCCAGTTCTTCGACCTCGCCCTCGACGCCGAGATAGAGCAAAAAGGCGGAGGGTGCGTAGGTTCGCGACTCCCAGTACGCTTCACTGTAGCCGCGCTTTTCGGGCGGGAGCAAATCGAGCTCGGTGTGGGCGTAGTCGGCGTCCGATACGACGAGATCGGGCAGGAAGGTATCGCGCGCTTCGATCTTGAACCCGCCCGCACGGCCCTCGATCGCCGTGACCGGCTGGTCCGTGTGATAGGTGACCCCGAGCTCCTCGCCGAGCTCGACGATCCCGTCGACGACGCCGCCCAAGCCACCGTCGGGGTAGTGGACGCCGAGGTTGAAATCGACGTGGCTCATCAGGTTGTAGAGCGCGGGCGTGTTGTTCGGCGACCCCCCGAGAAAGACGAGGGTGTACTGCATGATCTGCTGGAGCTTGGGGTGCTCGAAGTACTCCTCGACGTGGTCCTGCATCGAGCCGATCAGCGAGAGCCCGCGGGCGTTTCTGAGTACGTCCCGGTCGACCCAGTCGCGAAACCGGGGACGGTCCTCGTAGACGAAGTGTTCCATCCCGACCTCGTAGTTCAGTTCGCTCTTTTCGAGATAGCGTTCGAGGGCTTCGCCCGCACCCGGCTCGTAGCGCTCAAAAGTCTCCTTGGTTTCCTCGATATCGGGTGAGATGTCCACTCGATCCCCGT
>JAWARX010000061.1:0-10141 GCA_038893155.1 Halalkalicoccus sp. | reverse complement strand
GAGTACGGGCTGGCCTTCCCCAGCGGCACCGACATGCGACGGGTCGAGCAGGCCTCGGGGCGCGAGCCGCTCGAAATCGAAAACGAGGAGGGCGAGCGCGAGACGGTCGATCTCGGGATCGCCGCGAGCGAAGGGGGATCGAACGAGGAGGGGACGGGGACCGCCGGTCGCGGTTCGGCCGGCAAACGGCCCGATCCCGAGGTGCCGATCATCACGAGCCGCGGCGAAGAAAGCGAGACGGAAACCGATGATGAGAGCGACGAGAACGACGAACGCGAGGAGGTGACCGACGACTCCGAGGGGGACGACTCATGAGACGGATCGACCTCGGCGGCGAGGCGGACGAGGAAAGCGAGAAAGACGCCGCCTCTGGCCTGCTCGCGCTCGTGATGACGGTCGTCGAGCTGCTCGTCGAGGCGATGGAGAAAGAGGCCATCCGCCGGATGGAGTCGGGCGTGTTGAGCCCGGAGGAGATCGAACGCCTCGGCACCCAGCTGCAGGCGATCGAAGACGAGATCGAGGCGATCAAGGAGCGCGAAGGGATCGAAAACGACGTGGCGGAACTCCGGACCGAGCTCAACGACCTCCTCTCGGAGGGGATCGAGGGGATCTACGAGGGTCACGAGGAGCTCGAATCATGAGCGGGGAGTTCGACGAGGGGCGATACCTCTACTGTGCCGTTTGCCTCGGCGAGGAAATGACAGACACGGATCTCGCCGTCGAGGGGATCGAGGGCGGCGAGGTCCGGATCGTCGCCCGCGATGGGATCGGCGCGGTCGTCCAACCCGTCGGGTCGATGTTCGATTCGGATGACATGCGGCAGGTCAGACGCTGGCTGCTGGCCCACCAGCGGGTGGTCGACGCCGCGGGCGAACGGTTCGACACGCCGGTTCCCTTTCGATTCGATACGGTCATCAAGGGCGACGACGAACGGGTTCGCGACTGGATCGGCGAGAACGAAGGCGAGCTCGAAGAGGCGCTCTCGGAGCTTTCGGGCCGGTGGGAGTACCGGATCGAGCTGCGATGGAACGAGGCGGTCGTCCGCGAGGAGGTCGCGAACGAGGACGAGGAACTGTCCGAGCTCGCCAGCCGCGTCGAGGGCGCGAGCGAGGGGACGGGCTACCTGCTCGAAAAGCAGTACGAACAGCGCCTCGCCGAGCGACTCGGCGAGCGCCGGAGCGCGCTCGCGGACACCCTCTACGAACGGGTAGCAGAACACGCAGAACGCGTCGATGTCGCGGGCAACTCGGGGACGCTGCTGGACGCCGGGGGCACCGACGCGAGCGCCGGCGAGTTCGAGACGGTCGTCTCGCTGTCCGTACTCGCCCCCGAAGAAAGCGAGGGGCCGATCGGCGACGTACTAGAGGAGTTTCTCGACGAGGAGCGCTACGACGTGAGATACACCGGACCGTGGCCGCCGTACACGCACGCGCCGACGATCGGGGGTGGGGAGTGATGGAGCCGACGCGCCCCGAGGGCCACGCCGTCGTCGACCTGCTCGACGTGTTGCTCACCGAGGGTGCGGTCGTGCAGGCCGACGTGGTCGTCACCGTCGCGGACATCCCGCTCGTGGGCATCAACCTCCGGGCGGCGATCGCGGGCATGACGACGATGGTCGAGTACGGCCTCTTTACCGAGTGGGACGAGGAGATCAGAAATCAGGAGCGCTATCGCCACTCGGAGTTCGGCCGCCGCCCGCGCCCGCGGGTGTCCGGCCGAAGCGAGAACGCGCTCGAGGGCAAGGACGAGGACGAACGGTAAGCTCTTTTATCGCCGTGGTCGACCCACGGATATGGTCACGCTCGGGCTGGTCGTCGCGCGGTTCAACCGGTCGGTCACCGAAGGCATGGAGCAGTCGGCCCGGGAGGCCGCAACGGAACGCGGCGTCGAGATCGCCGAGACGATCCGGGTCCCCGGCGCGTACGACAGCCCGCTGGCGGCCGATCGGCTCGCCCGGCGCGAGGGGATCGACGCGGTCGCGGTGATCGGCGCGGTCGTTTCGGGCGACACCGAACACGACCGAGTGATCGCGGACGCCGCCGCGCGAGGACTCACGAGAGTGAGTGTAGAGCGAGACACCCCCGTCACGTTCGGCGTCAGCGGGCCGGGGATGTCCGGCGCGGAGGCAAGAGAGCGCATCGAGAAGGGCGCGGAGGCGATCGAGGCGGCGATCGATCTCGCGGAGGAACTATAGATGGAGTTTACAGACAGAGTCAGTCGAGTCGAACCGAGCGCAACGCTTGCGATCAGCCAACTGGCGGGCGAACTCGAAGCCGAGGGCGCGGACGTCGTCGACCTCTCGGTGGGCGAGCCCGACTTTCCCACCCCCGAGAACGTCGTCGAGGCCGGGAAGACCTCGATGGACGCGGGTGAGACGGGCTACACCGCCTCGAACGGGATCGGCGAGCTACGGGAGGCGATCGCCGAGAAACTGCGCGGGGACGGCCTGAACTACGGCCCCGGGAACGTCATCGTGACGCCGGGGGCGAAACAGGCCCTCTACGAGACGTTTCAGACGCTCGTCGAAGAGGGCGACGAGGTCGTCCTGCTCGACCCCGCGTGGGTCTCCTACGAGGCGATGGCGAAACTCGCGGGCGGGTCCCTGTCGCGAGTGGACCTCTCCTCGCATGAGTTCCCTGGGGAGAAGTTTGGGAAGGTTATAGCGGATGAGTTTAAGACGGTGAGCGACGACACGGAACAGCTGGTCGTCAACTCTCCGAGCAACCCCTCGGGGGCCGTCTACACCGAGGCGGCCCTCGAAGGGGTGCGGGATCTCGCTGTCGAACACGATTTCGTCGTCATCGCCGACGAGATCTACGAGCGCATCACCTACGGCGCGGAGCCGACGTCGCTGGCGACGCTCGATGGGATGATGGAACGGACGGTCACGGTGAACGGCTTTTCCAAAGCGTACTCGATGACCGGCTGGCGACTCGGATATCTGGCCGCACCCGAGGCGCTAATCGAGGAGGCGGGCAAGCTACACTCCCATTCGGTCTCGTGTGCGACGAACTTCGTCCAACATGCCGGAATCGAGGCGCTGGAGAACGCCGAGGAGTCGGTCGAGGAGATGGTCGAGGCCTTCGAAGACCGCCGAGATCTGGTCGTCGATCTACTGGCGGAACACGGGATCGACGTGCGCCCGCCCGAAGGAGCGTTCTACGTGATGGTACCTGTAGATAGCGACGACCAGTCCTGGTGCGAGGGAGCGATCCAGGACGCCCACGTCGCGACCGTCCCGGGGAGCGCGTTCGGCACGCCGGGCTACGCCCGGATCTCGTATGCGAACAGCGAGGAACGAATCAGGGAAGCGGTCGACCGGCTTGCAAGCGAGGGGTACCTGTAGCCGATCCGTTATTGTTCGAGTAGCGCCGCTATATCGCCGACGAAGGAGTTCGTGCGGCCGATCAGTTCCTCGACGTCCTCCGTGATCGGTTCCGAGCCGTAATCCGCACGGGTGCGTTCCTGCGAGCGTTCGTTCAGGAAACGCCCCTGTTCGGTAGTAGCGTCCCCGTCGAGGACGACCTCCGAGCCGAACAGCGAGCCGACGCCGCCGTGCGATCCGGGATTCACGCCGCGGTCGTAGAGAACCGCCTGGGTCGCGTGGAAACACGCGTAGTACAGGCGGTTGATGACTGCGGCGTCGGAGAGTCTCACCTCGTGACCCCGTGTTGCGTCCGCGAGCGCCTGTCGTGCCATCTTCATCTCGTTTGAGACGTCGATGTCCGGCGGGCGACTGACCCGAACACGTACAGCGAGACGAGACCCGGGAGTGCCGCCTCGCGGACGGATTCGACGAACGCCGCCGTGGCCGCGTCGTGAGCGGTCGCTCGCTCCTCGATGGAGGACGGCCCCGAAACCGGAGAACGCGCGCTGTTGCTCATCGTACCCCTGTGCGCTCCGAACCGTGGTTAAACCTCTAGGAGAGCCGCGCGGCGATGTCGGCCTCGGTGATGATCCCCACCGTCTCGCCCGCCTCGGTCACCATCACGGCCTTGTAGTGATCGAGCAGGTTGCTGATCTCGTCTAAGGTCGCCTCCCGGGAAACGGTCGGGAAGCTCTCGGCCATGTGCTCGACGACCGGCTCGTCGCGGGCGTCGGCGTCGAGATGCACGAGATCGCTCTGGCTGATGCTTCCGACGGGAATGCCGTTTTGCAGCACCGGAAGCTGCGAATAGGCCTCTTCGTCCATCTTCTTTACCGCCTCGCGGATCGCGTCGTCCGGCCCGACGTTGATCACCTCGGTGTTCATCAGGTCGCCCGCGCGGACGATCCCGCCCTCGGCCTCGTCGAGCGCCTCGACGATCCGCCGCAGCGTCGAGAGCCGGGGGTCGACGTCCCCGCCCTCGATCCGGGCGATCAGCGGCTGGGAGACGTCCGCGCGTTCCGCGAGCGTGCTCTGGGTGAGTTCGAGGCCGATCCGCCGTTCGCGTAGGTCCTGTGGCGTCGGGAGGTTCATACCCGACAATAACTATCGGTTATTATAAAAGATTCGGCTACTCGTCCGCGTCGATTTCGAAGGTCTCGACCACGGAGAGGGGAACGTTCCGCAGCGCGCCGCCGACCTCGCTTTTCGCGATGCGCTTTGCGTGTTCCTCGCCCTCGGCGTTGAACACCTTCATCTCCAGTACGAGGCCGACCAGCGCGGTGTTGGCGGCGACGTACGCCGAGTCGAACGGTTCGCCGCAGGCCGGACAGCCCGTCGCCCCGACCTCGACCTCGACGTAGTCGAGGTCCTGCTGGTTCAGGCGCTTTCCGGCCTCGCTGACGGCGACGCCGATTGCGTCGTCGATCGACTCCACATCGCGGACCAGCCACGCGGCTTCCATCCCGACGAGATAGTTCATACCTCCCCTCGCCGCTCCGGAGTGGTGTGCGTTGCGGTTCGGCGCGCACGTCATCTCGGGGTTGTTCGTACGTTACGGGAATTACGCCGCGCTCCCACGACGAACGTATAACAGATCTGTCTCTTCTGGAGATCCGTCGCCACCGATCCGACACGGACGGCGAACCGACAGCGGACGTCGGGTCGGCATCGTAACGGATGAATCGTTATGTTCCGATTCGGCGACAAGAGTTAAGTAGAGCGTGGTGATGAACAACTGCTATCGGATGATCGCAACGCTGTCCCGCGCCGCCCTGTTTGCCCTGTACCAGACCACCGTCGCTTTCGGCTTGTTCATGCTCCCGCTCGCGGTCGCTATGAAACGCGTCGGCCTCACGCTTCCGGTCCATCGGCTCATCGCCCGCGTCGAGCGCGCCTACGAGGCGCGCACGTCCGGCGAGTGACGGGCGGGCCGGATCGCGAGCGCGTGCTGCCCGAGCGAGGGTTCGCGGCCGTCCGCCGGCAGTAGGCTCGGCCGGAACGAGTGGGTTTATCAGTCCGTGGGAGTAAGGAACGGTAATGCGAACGCCCGACGACTTACAGCTCTCCGAGTCGCTCGCGACCAGCCCCGGCCAGGCGAACCCCTACGAGCCCGAGCTCGGGTCGCTGCCGGACGCCGAACTCCCCGAGGGTGCCGACGCCGCCGAGCTCAAGACCGGTACCACGACCGTCGGCCTCCGTGCGGAGGACGGCGTCGTGATGGCCACGGACATGCGAGCCAGCCTCGGCAACATGGTGTCGAGCAAGACGGTCCAGAAGGTCGAGGACGTCCACCCGACGGGCGCGCTCACCATCGCCGGCTCGGTCTCGGCGGCCCAGTCGCTCATCCGGACCCTGCGAGCCGAGGTCAACCTGTATGACGCCCGCCAGGGCGAGACGATGAGCATGACCGCGCTCTCGACGCTGACGAGTAACCTGCTTCGCAGCGGCGGGTTCTTCATCGTCGTCCCGGTACTGGGCGGCGTCGACGACGAGGGCCCGCACATCTACAGCATGGACGCGCTCGGGGGCACCACCGAGGAGACCTACGCCGTCTCGGGCTCCGGCTCGCAGTTCGCACTGGGCGTGCTCGAACAGCAGTACGAGGAGGACCTGAGCGTCGAGGACGCCCGAGACGTTGCGATCAGGAGCGTCGGTAGCGCCGTCGAGCGCGACACCGCGAGCGGCAACGGGATCAACATCGCGACGGTCACCGAGGAGGGCGTCGAGATCGAGCGCTTCGAGGAGTTCGAGGGGATCGACGCGATCGAGAGCGGCCGGTAATCCCGGTGAGCACCGTCAGCGGTCGTCGATCCAGTCGGCAAAACTCCCTTCTAGCAGGGTCTCTTTCTGGCGGTCGATGTACTCGCGCTGAGCGGTGTGGATCGCTTCTTCGAGCGACGCACCCTCGGAGACGAGATCGGCGACCCGCTCGTGGCGCAGCTCGGCGGGCGAGTAGCCGTGGCGGGCGCGGTGACGGAGCGGCCAGAGGTACTGTTCGACCTCCTGATCGCTGAGTCCGCGGAGTTTGAGCCCGTCGCGGGCGTACTCGAACAGGTCGACGAACAGCTCCTCGCCCTCGACGGTCTCCTCGCCGCCGCCGGTGATCCACGAGAGGTCCGCGGCGAGGCCGTCGCGCATCGCACTGTAGAAGTTCTCGCGCGCGTCGGCCCAGTCGAGACCGATCACGGGGTGTTCCCGGCGCGGCAGGCTCTCTAAGAGCCCGGCGAACGTCGCGAGGAAGGCCACCGAGTCCCGGACGGTGGGCTGGGAGCCGATGGGACGGAACTCGATGCGGGCGTTGGCCGCCGAACGCGTCGCGCCGCCGAAGACCGGGCGGACCCAGCGCCAGTAGGTGCCGTGTTTCATCCGGAAGTGCGCGAACTCGTCGTCGAACCGATCCGAGGTCGCGACGGGCATCGGGACGATGGTGTCGTCCGCCACCACGCGGTCGACGGCTTCCTCGGTGCTCGACAGATCGTGAGGGAACCGGACTTTGCCCGGCACGCTCTCGTTGAGGACGCTCTCGAAGACGGCGATCCGGTGGACCATCCACGCCTCCTCGAGGATCCGTTCTACGGGGACGTCGTCGTACAGATCCGGCGGAAAGAACGGCGAGTTCGCCCCCAGCGCGAGCAGCGGACCGGCGATCCGCAGCGCGTAGTTGAAGTACTCCGCGAGGTCCGCGGCGTGCGCTACTTGATAGTGGGGCTGGATCGAGGTGATGAGGCTCTCGGGCATCACCGTCGTCGAATCGAGCGTGACGTTCGGCGCTTCGAGGTGCATACTGGGTGTGGTGTCGCCCTCGGCGTTCGCCATCGCGTGGTACCTGACCGAATCGCTCATGTTCGCCGCGATGCGGACCCCGCCGTCGGTGATGTGGTCGGTCAGATACTCGCGCGAGCCCTCGCCCTCCGGCGGGATCGTCCAGACGCCGTCGCTGACGAGCGTGATCCCCTCCGGACGCACGCAGTCGAGCGCGGTCGTGAGCCGGGCTTTGATCTCGGCTTCCTGTGCGAGCAGGCCGTGGGCGTTCAGCGGCTGTGGGCTGGTCGACATCTCGGCGTTGTGCAGGCCGAGTTCCTTCTCGAAGCCGATGTACTCGAGCATGCGTCTGGGAACGCGCCGGAGCGCGCTCGTCTCGGCGTCGACGGCGTAGAACTCGTACTCGAAGCCGACGATCGCCTGCGGGTTGTCGAACACCCCCTCCGAAAGCCCGTCGATGATCACGTCCGCGTCCTCGGCCGCGCGGCGCTGGAACGTTTCGGCGTCGATCCCGAGGGCGTCCTGTACCGCCCGCGCGAGGTCGGATTCGGTCATTGCCCACCTTCGGCGACCGACGACCTTGAAAGTAGGAGTGTCCGGTCCGTCGGCGACACAACACACCGGGACTGCGGCCGTCGGCGAACACGGGTCCAGAGCCACTCGTCCGTGTGTCCGTGAGGTGCGATCCGTGCGTTCACGTCCGACGTGAGTCGGTGACGATGAGGTCACGAGAAACGGTAGATACATTCCGATACGGGACGGGTCGGGCGGTCGGCGATTCGAGCGTCCGACGGTATCGGTCCCGTTCGTCGGGGTGGACGACCGCGAACCGAGTCGACCGGCAGGAGGCAGTGGATTGATGAACGAACCGCACCTCTCGGAGAGATAGCATGGAGTACGATAGGGACGTCGGGCGGCGATTCGGACTAGGACTGTTGGTGCTGGGGCTGTTTCTGGTCGCCGCCTACATCGTCGAGGCGTTCATCGCCGTCGTCGTGTTCGCGATCTTTCTGTACTACTCGGTGCGCCCGATCCACCGCTTTCTGCGGCGCTTCGGTATCCCCCAGCGCCTCCGGGCGTTTCTCGCGATCGTCCTGTTCGGAATCCCGTTTCTGATCCTGCTTGCCTACACCGTCGCGATCATCGTCATCGAGGCCCAGGCGCTGGTCCAGACCTACGACGTTCAGGATCAGGTGCTGAGCCAGGGCCTAGAGCAGTTCGACATCGGCACGCTCGATCTCGATACCCTGCAGGAGGCGATCGCCGGGGCGGGTGCACAGGGGTCGATCTTCGCCGCGCTGTTCAGTTTCACGGGCGCGCTGAGCTTCGTCGGCAGTGCGTTCGTCCAGCTTCTGATCCTCGTCGTGCTCACCTACTACATGCTCGTCGACGGGCCGCGACTGCGCGCGTGGATCATCGAGAACTTCGACGATACGGGAATCATCCGCGAGTACCTCGACGAGGCCGATCCCGAACTCTCGATGACGCTGTTCGGTAACATCGTCAACGTGTTCGTCACCGCGATCGTCGGCGTCATCGTCTTTTTCACCTACAACTTCTTCGCGCCCGACGCGGCACAGATCCCGTTTCCCGGTCTGTTGGGCGCGCTCGCCGGGATCGGAAGTCTGATCCCCGTCGTCGGAATCAAGCTCGTCTACGTCCCCGTCGGGATCGGGCTCGCGGCGGCGGTGATCGCCGCGGGCCAGACCGCCCTGCTGCTCTACGTCGCGGTCTTTTTCGTCGTTTCCGGGATCTTCGTCGACTTCATCCCCGATTTCTTCATCCGCGCACTGATCAGCGGCGACAACACCCACACGGGGATGTTGCTCGTCAGCTACATCGTCGGCCCGACGGTCTTTGGCTTCTACGGCCTGTTCTTGCTCCCGATCCTCCTGATCCTGCTGATCAACGCGACGCACGTCCTGCTTCCGTACGTCCTGTGGGGCGAGCGGACCCCCGCCCACCAGACGACCCTCGGCGAGTTCGGCGGCTCCGACCGACAGCCGCCGCAGATGGCCGAGCAGCGCGAACAGGAGGCGACGCCGGTCGTCGAGGACTGAAAAGAGCCGGATCGGCGTCGTTCAGATGACGCCCATCTCGTCCAGTCGCTCGGGGAGGTAGGTCTCGGTGACGAAATCAAGCCCACGGGAGGCCAGCGCCTGCTGTTCGGCCTTCTTTTCGAGCTCCAGCTGGAGTTCGATCTGCTCGCGCCAGTACTCCGTCTGGAATCTGGGGTCCTCGAGTTCGTTCTCGAGGGCGTTGATATCGGAGTCGCTGAGCGGGTCGGTCGGAAGGTCGTACTCGACGATGTCGACCGGCTGGATCCCGATGAACTGCGCCTGTGGGGTCGCCAGATACTCCGAGAGGTGGGCGGACTTGATCGAGCCGTAGGCGACCGAGCCGTAGATCCGATACGACCACGGGTCACAGTCCGTAAAGACCGTGACGGGGAGGCCGAGTTCGTCGTGGAGCCGTTTGGTGATCCGGCGGGTCGCGCGCGCGGGCTGGCCCTTGAGGTGGACGACGATCACGTCGAACTCCTCGTCGAAGCCGTTCTCCACGAGCCGATCGCGCATCCCGCCGGTTTCGACACAGAGGACGAACTGGGCGTCGTGATCGAGGAACTCGATCGTGTCGGGGTTGTTCGGGATCTGGTAGCCACCCTCGCCGACGTCCTCCTGGCAGTGGATCACGCGCTCCCCGCGGCGGGTCTGTTCGCGCAGTTCGAGCGGTCCCATGAGCGTCGCGCCCGACTCTTCCGGGCGCATGTGAAAGTCCTCGCGGGTGACCGACGAGACGATCTCCAAGTCCTCGATCAGCTGGTTCGACTCGTCCTGATCGCTGAACTGCGCTTCCTCGTTGTCCCAGCTCTCCGAGAGGTAGTACAGTTCGCGCAGCGTCGAGGAGCGATCCTCGCCGAGCTGTTCGGCGAGGAAATCGATCGTGTAGATCGCCTTCAGGAGCTTTCGCGCCCCGCGAACCGAGTTCGCAGAGCGGGTGCTCGTCCGGTCG
>JAWARX010000060.1:0-5414 GCA_038893155.1 Halalkalicoccus sp. | reverse complement strand
CGAAGGTGATGCCGGTCGCGCCCACGCCCACGAGCAGCGTAACGGCGAGCAGCGATGGAAAGCCGGTCGCGACGCTCCGGCCAGCGCCCGCCGCACCGAAGACCAACAGTCCGAGCCCGATCCCGAGGCGAGGACCGATCCGGTCGATCGCGAGGCCGGTGAACAACGAGAGCGGAATGTACGTGAGCGGGATCGCCCCGACGACGAGGCCGGCCTGCCAGTTCGAAAGCGAGAGGTCCGCGATAACCGGCGAGAGAAACGCGGGCAGGAGAAACCAGACGAAAAGGAGGAGGGCGTAGCTCAGGCTCCCGAGACAGAGCGCGAGGACGTTCGCGTTCGGGCGGATCGGCGAGGCCACGCGCGGACTCCTCGCCGACGAGTCCTAAACGGCGGGGTACCGGCGATCGCACCGGCCTTCTATCGCAACGACCACGCTCAACAGCCACCCGGGAGTACCGCTATCAATGACGCGCCAGGAGCCACGCGAGAAGGCCGAAGACGTCGAACCACAGCAACAGGACCGACAGCCGGGCGTCGAAGGCGAGATGCAACCCGAGGCCGAGTTCATCCGCGACGATTATCAGGGAAGCGGGAAGCTAGAGGGGAAGGTCGCGGTCGTCACCGGCGGGGACAGCGGGATCGGCCGGGCCGCGGCGGTACACTTCGCCCGCGAGGGCGCGGACGTCGCCGTCATCTACCTGGACGAGGAAGAAGACGCGGAGCGGACCGCCGAGATGGTTGAGGCGGAGGGCGGGGAGGGTCTGACCATTTCGGGCGACGTCCGGGACAGCGCGTTCTGTCGGGCGGCCGTCGAGGAAGTGATCGAGGAGCTTGGCGATCTGAACGTGCTCGTGAACAACGCGGCGATGCAGGTCGTCAAGACCGACCTGACCGAGATAACGGACGAGCAGTGGGAAGAAACGTTCGCGACCAACATTCACGGGTACTTCTACATGGCGCGGGCGGCCCTGCCGTATCTCGACGAGGGCGATACGATCGTCAACACGACCTCGGTCGTCGCCTACGAGGGCAAGGAGATACTGGTCGATTACGCCTCGACGAAGGGCGCGATCGTCGCGTTCACGCGCTCGCTCTCCGGGCAACTGGCGAGCGAGGGGATCCGCGTCAATCAGGTCGCGCCGGGGCCGATCTGGACGCCGCTCATTCCGGCGACGATCGGCGACTACGATCCCGAGGCCGTCGCGGAGTTCGGCCGGGACGTTCCCCTCGGCAGACCGGGCCAGCCGAGCGAGCTCGGGCCGGCGTACGTCTACCTGGCCTGCGAGGACTCCTCGTACGTGAGCGGCCAGACGATCCACGTAAACGGCGGCTCGGTGATAAACGGCTGAGCGGAGATCAGTAGTCGATCCGGACCGACGAGCCGACGCCCACTCCGAAGGCCTCGTCGCCGCGTCCCGCGTTGACCGCCAGTTCGACGTTGCCGTGACTGCCGACGGTGACGAGGCGCTCGCCGCGTGCGACGCGTGCGTAGCCGCGCTCGGCGGGCACGGCGGTGCCGTTGACCGCGACGTCCCCGCCGAAGCGCCCTTCGAGAACGCTCCCCGGAACGTTGGTGATCGCGTTGCCGAACCCGTCGATCACGAGCACCTCGCCCGTGGCCTCGCGCTCGCGGAGCTCCGGTTCCGGGAAGACGAGGCTCTCGTACTCGCTTTCGCCGAGCGCCGAGAGCCACGCGAGGTCCTCCAGGTTTTCGACGCCCGCCTCGTGGACCGCGGCGGCGGCGGGTGCGAAGACGTCCCGACCGTCGAACGTACTCCCCTCGCCGTCGGTGTCGGGGAACTCCTCGTGGGCGGGATCGATCTCGAAGACCTCGGGGTCGCCGAGTTCGCGGGCTGCGGGCATGAGCACGCCGTTGTCCGGACCGACGAGGGCGTGCTCGCCAGCTCGGACGACGAGGGCCTTTCGGTCCGTGCCGACGCCGGGATCGATCACGGCGAGGTGGGTTGCCGAGGGGAACCACGGGAGGAGCTCCCCGAGCCAGAACGCAGCAGTCCGGGGGTCCTGCCGGGGAAAGCCGTGACCCACGTCGACCAGCCGGGCGTCGGTCCGAGAGAGGATCACGCCGCGCATCGCCGCGGGGTACGGCTCGCCGAAGTCGGACGCGAGCGTGATCGTCATTGAACCCCGTTCGAGTCGGTCTCGCTGACCTGCTGGATGCGCTCGATACCGTTCGTCTCGCGGATCACGCCGACGACGGGATCCGGGACCAGCGACTCCCAGTCGCGATCGTCGATCATGCGCTCGCGGACCTCGGTTCCCTCCAGTTCCTCGCGGTTGAACATCGGCGACTGGCGCACCTCGACGCCCGCCTCCTCGAACAGCCGGATCACGAGGGGGTTGTTCGAGTAGGCGACCTCGAACTCGGGGGACATGCTCTGGACGTGGCTGACCCAGACGGAGTTGCGATCGAGGTCCTCGATCGGGACGGCGTAGGTCACCAGATCGTAGTCGACCAGCGATTTCGTGATCATCATGATGCGTTCGCCGGCGGTGAAGGGGTCGTGAGTCGAGTGCGAATCGCCGGCGCTACCGATCCCGAGGACGAGCTCGTCGACCTCGCTCGCGATCCGGTCGACCATCCGGTGATGGCCGTTGTGATACGGCTGGAACCGGCCGATGTAGAACCCCCGTGTCATTGTCCTGTCGGAGGCGACAGCACGGGTCACCAAAAACGTAGCGAGTCACAGAGCCCGTCTCTCGGCGGTTCGGCGGGCCGGCAGGGAGAAAGTATATCAGTTGCGCAACCCTCGTTTTCACCAGCGACCAGATTCTATGAGCAACGAGAGAGACACCGAAACTCGCCCCCGTGAGGGGGTGAGCGAGTCGTCGGATCCCGACCCCGACGACGTCGAAGAGGAGTCCCCGTCCGAGGACTCGGGAGGCGGGTTCGGGAGCGACGTCGACGTCGAGTTCGACGCCGAGATCGCCGACGACGAGGACGACCTGCTGGGTGGGTTGCGGGTCGACTCCAGCGAGGGCATCAAGGTCCCCGAAAAGCTGGTCGACCAGGTGATCGGACAGGACCACGCCCAGGAGATCGTCCGCAAGGCCGCGAAACAGCGCCGGCACATCCTGATGATCGGCTCGCCCGGTACCGGGAAGTCGATGCTGGCCAAAGCGATGACCCAGCTGCTTCCGAACGAGGACCTCCAGGACGTTCTCATCTACCACAACCCCGACGACGGCAACGAGCCGAAAGTCCGCACCGTGCCAGCGGGCAAGGGCGAACAGATCGTCGACGCCCACAAGGAGGAAGCCCGCAAGCGCAACACGATGCGGACCATCCTGATGTGGCTGATCATCATCGTCATCCTGGGCTACTCGCTGTTCATCGGGAACATCCTCCTGGGGATCATCGCCGCAGCGATCATCTACCTCGCGTTCAAGTACGCGAACCGCGGGTCGGACGCGATGATCCCGAACCTCCTGATCAACAACGCCGACCGCACCACCGCGCCCTTCGAGGACGTGACGGGTGCCCACGCCGGCGCGCTGCTGGGCGACGTCCGCCACGACCCGTTCCAGTCCGGCGGCATGGAGACGCCCTCCCACGACCGCGTCGAGGCCGGCGGGATCCACAAGTCCCACCGCGGCGTGCTGTTCATCGACGAGGTCAACACGCTGGACGTGCGCAGCCAGCAGCACCTGATGGCGGCGAGCCAGGAGGGCGAGGTCTCGATCACGGGCCAGTCCGAGCGCTCCTCGGGTGCGATGGTCCAGACCGAGCCGGTCCCGTGTGACTTCATCATGGTCGCGGCGGGCAACCGCGACGCCCTCGAGAACATGCACCCCGCGCTTCGCTCGCGGATCAAGGGCTACGGCTACGAGGTGTTCATGGACGACACGATCGAGGACACCCCCGAGATGCGCCGCAAGTACGCTCGGTTCGTCGCCCAGGAGGTCGAGAACGACGGCCGGCTCCCGCATTTCACCCGCGAGGCGATCGAGGAGGTCATCCTCGAGGCGAAACGCCGCTCGGGCCGGAAGGGGCACCTGACCCTCGAGTTCCGGAATCTCGGCGGTCTCGTTAGGGTGGCGGGCGACATCGCTCGCGCGGCGGACGCCGAGTACACCACGCGCGATCACGTCCTGCAGGCGAAAAAGCGCTCGCGGTCGATCGAACAGCAGCTCGCCGATACGTTCATCGAGCGCTACAGCGACTACGACATGACGATGAACGAGGGCGGCGTCGTCGGCCGGGTCAACGGGCTCGCCGTCATGGGCGACGACTCGGGCATCGTGAAACCGATCATGGCCGAGGTCACGCAGGGCCACGGCGAGGTCATCGCAACAGGAAAGCTCCAGGAGATCGCCCAGGAGTCCGTCCAGAACGTCTCGGCGATCATCAAGAAGTTCACCAACCGGGACATCAACGAGCTGGACGTCCACATCCAGTTCCTGCAGAGCTACGAGGGCGTCGAGGGCGACTCGGCGTCGATCTCGATCGCGACGGCCGTGATCAGCGCCTTAGAGGAGATCCCGATCGCACAGGACGTCGCCATGACCGGCTCGCTGTCGGTCCGGGGCGACGTGCTGCCCGTCGGCGGGGTCACCCACAAGATCGAGGCCGCCGCGAAGGCCGGCATCGACACGGTGATCATCCCCAAGGCGAACGAGCAGGACGTGATGATCGAAGACGAGTACAAAGAGCAGGTCGACGTGATCCCCGTCTCGCACATCAGCGAGGTGCTCGACATCGCGCTGGTCGGCGAACCCGAAAAGGACGGGCTGGTCGACCGCCTCAAACAGATCACGACCGCGCTCGAGCGGGACACGCAGGTTCCGAGCGGCTCTCCGACGCCGCAGTAAGCCGTGCCCGAGTGGGCGACGTTCGTCGGGATCGCGGGCGTCGTCACCGTCTTGCTTCTCGCGCTTTCTCACGTCTCACAGTCCGCAGTCGAGGATCCCGACCCCGAAGCGCAGCTGACGACCGGGTTCTTGCTCGTCAACGTCGCGCTCTCGCAGGGCGTTTTCCTCGGCGTTCTCGTGGCCGCCGCGTGGTACACCGAAATCCCCCTCGAAGCGCTCGGAATCGGAACCGAGCCGACCGGAACGACGGCGCTCGCGATCGGTCTCGGGTTCGGGCTCGTCCTGTATCTCGGTTCGGAGCTGGGCGGCGCGAGCGCCGACCGGCTGGGGCTGGAGTACGACGAGGGACTGCGCGAGCTGCTCGCGCCCGAATCGGCCGGCGGCTGGCTCGTGTTGCTCGGATTCGTGTTGCCCGTGATCGCCGTCTTCGAGGAGCTGCTCTTTCGGGCGGCGCTGATCGGGGCGGTTTCGGCGGGCTACGGGGTGTCGCCGTGGCTTCTGGCCGTTCTCTCCTCGATACTGTTCGCGCTGGGTCACGGTGCACAGGGGAAGACGGGGATCGTCATGACCGGGCTTCTGGGCTT
>JAWARX010000059.1:0-5443 GCA_038893155.1 Halalkalicoccus sp. | reverse complement strand
GGTGACAGAGCACGCCCTCGTTCGTCGCGACCGCCGCCGTCCCCACCGTGCGAAGGCCGGCGAGTTCGCCGCGCTCGACGGGAACGCCGAGCCCGTCTTTCACCGCCTGAGCTGCCTCCCGGGAGAGGTCGGGATGGACGTACGCGCCGCTGTCGTTGGCGAGGACGACGTTGCCCGCGGCGTTTATCTTTCCCGGGAGCTCGGTGATCGGCAGGTCGGTGACCTCGCCGATCGTCTCGCGCTCGGCGTCGGTGATCCGGTTGCTGACGAGCAACCCGTTCGAGTTGCCGACGCAGAGTGCGCCGACCGTACTAGAGCCGCCGATCGTCGTCGGGATCGCCGGCACGTCGAGTTCGGCCTCGAACGCCTCGCGCAGGTCGTCCTCGACGTCGGTTCGAACGAGGACCGCGTCGTCGGTTCCACACGCGAAGACGCCGACCGACGTCGAGCCGAAAAAGGCGGCGCGAAGCACTATTTCGCGAGCTCGGCCTCGACGAGCGCCTCGCCTTCCTCGGTGACGCGGGCCGCCCGCACCCGCAGTTTGCTCGGCGGTTTCCGGCGGCCGCGCTCCCAGATCGCCTCGTTGATCGAGGGGTCCAGACGGACCGCGCTCTCCTCGACTTTGAACTGTTTCGCGAGGTGGCCGCGAACGATCGACATCGCCTTGTCGGCGCGTTCGTGGCTGGCCTGTGCCTTCGCGTCCCGCAGCGGGACCGTGATGACGCGTTCTTCGAAGTCGCTCGCGCTCATTATTCGTCGGTGTCGCTACGGCGCCAGTTTCGCCGCTTGGGGTTTCGCGTGACCTCGCGATCCGTCTTGAGCATCACCCACGCGGGGATGCGCGTGTTCTGGCGATCCAGCTTCGCCAGACGCTTCTTTTTCGCCTTCGATTTCTTGCCCATAGTACCCTGCAGTACCCCGTGGGCGCATAAAATCCTGTCCTTTTCAGAACAGTCCCGACACCGCCTTTCCGACCCGGCCGAACCGTCCGGTCTTCGCGCCCGCCGACTCCGGGGTCGTCGCCTCGTCGGCCTCGCTCTCGTCGGTTTCGAACTCGCTCATCCGGAACCTGAGCTTCCTATCGGGCGATTCCTCGGGCTCGTCCTCCCCGTCGTCCCAGCCCGCCCGGCAGTTCGGACAGTTCCCGACGAGACCCTCGTTGTCGCCGAACACGCGCGCGTAGTCCCGCGAGACGTAGCCATCACAGCGGTCACATCGTACCATGCAGACGTATAGACCCCGCGACATAATAAATATGTCATGTCTTCTAGTCGATCTCGGGTTCGATAACCGGATTACGAGAGAGATAATCCGTCGAGCGGGATCGAAGCGACGGTCGAGTACGCCGGACCGTTCTGCCCGAGGTCGCTTCTCGTCAGTTCGATCGAGCGAACCGCCGCACGGCCCACCGTCGGGTCGCGGTTTTCGACGAGCCGCCGGACCAGTTCCTTCCCGCCGGCGTGGTTCATCCGCGCGAGGGTTACGTGGGGCGTAAACTCGTGGTTTGCGGGATCAAAGCCCAGCGCGACGGTCTCGCGCTCGATCGCCTCTGCCAGTCGCGTCATCTCCGCCGCGCCGTCGCGGACGCCGAGCCAGAGCACGCTGATGTAATCGAGCGAGGGAAAGACCCCCAGCCCGCCGTACTCGGCCCCGAAGGGCGAGACGGCCGACTCGACGACGGCCGTTTCGAGGGCCTCTTCGAGCTCAGGGACGCGGTCCTCGTCGACCTCCCCGAGGAACTTCAGCGTGACGTGGACCCCCTCGGGGTCGGTAAAGCGGAGCCCGGACGCCTCGGAGAACTCCGCTTGGAGGGCCGCGATCGCCTCGGCGAGGTCCTCGGGGAGGCCGATGCTGACGAACAGGCGCATGGCGGGCGTTCGACGCCCAGCGAGTAATCGCTGTGGGTCGGTACGTGCCATCCCGTGACGTAGCGACGCCGGTCAGACGCGGTTTGCGCGAATCGGGAACGGATAGTCGAAAAACGGCACAGGTTTTCAGCTTTTGCGGAATTAAACCGATTAGTAGTGTGTTTTTGATAGAGCGAGTTATATTCTTGCTCCTTCTATAGAGAGTCGATGGTCGGAACGTCCCCTCCAAACTCCGTCTCGCGGCTGGACGAGATCGATCGGCGAATCATCTACGAGCTGATGAGCGACGCGAGAAACCGCTCCCCGCCAGCGATCGCCGAATCTATCGACGTCGCTCCCGGGACCGTCAGGAGTCGGATCGAAGCGCTCGAAAACGACGGCGTTATCGACGGCTACCACGCCCACATCGACTTCGAGCGGATCGACGGTCGGCTGACCGTCCTGTTCATGTGCAACGTGCCGTTCGCCCGGCGCGAATCGATCTCGCGGGCGGCACACGCGATCCCGGGCGTGATCAGCGTTCGGGTGATGATGGGGGGGAGGCGAAGCTTTCACGTTCTCGCGGTCGGAGAGGACACCGACGACCTCCGGCGAATCGGGACCACACTCTCCGAGCTGGACGTCGAGATCGAAGACGAGATGCTCGTCGAGAGCGACGACGTCCGCCCGTACTCGCCGTTCGATCCGGAGACGGAGACGAAGCGGAACGTGGCGAGCGAGATCGGTTTTTCGGGGACTCCCGAAGTCGTCGAGGTCGCCGTCGAGGAGGACGCTCCGATCGCGGGTATGACTATCGCGGAGGCCGCACGGGACGGTATCCTCGACGACGAGCCACTGATCGTCGCGCTGGAGCGGGGCGAGGAGATGCTCACCCCCCACGGCGACACGGCCCTCCGGTCCGGGGACGTCGTGACGGTGTTTTCCTGTGGAGGGGTCGACGAGACGATGACACATCCGTTCGTCGACGGCGGGACGGGGGCCAGGTGATCATGACGAGACCACCGTTCGATCGGGTGTTGCTCCCAGTCTCGACCGAAGAGGACGCACGGGTAACCAGCAGGGCGGCCCGATCGTACTTCGACGGGCGCGCGGAGGGGTTAGTGTTCGTCCACGTGATCGAGGCGGGCGGGGACGGGCCGGCCAAGACGTCTCCCGCGGCGCTAAAAGAACGGGCCGGCGACGTGTTCGCCGCCGTCCGGGAGCCCTTCGAGAGGGACGATCCGGTTCGAACGGAGCTTCGCTCCGGGCCCGATGTGATCGAAGAGGTCTTCGGCGCCGCCGACGAGATGGACGCGAGCGCCATCGCGTTCGTTCCCCGGTCGGGAAACCGACTGACGAAGTTCCTCGGCGGCGATCACGAACGTCGGCTGACCAGGGAGAACCACCTCCCGATCATCGTGCTCCCACAGCCCGAGGCCGAACGAACGGGCGAGCCGGCGGACGTCGGTTCGGATCGGGAGCCGGAAGGCCCTGCAGTCGTGGTGCCGATCGACGACTCGGAAGCTGCGCGGGCAGCGCTGCGTTACGCCGTCAGGACGTTCCCGGACGCCGAGATCGAGCTGGTACACGTAATAGAGCCCCGGAACTCCGGCGTCTACGAATCGGTTACCGGCGGTCCGTCGAGCGACTACGAGGCGGTCGAAAAGGAGCGGCGACGCGATACAGAGGCGCTGTTCGACGAGGCGAAATCGAGCGTCGAAGGGACGAACCTCGACGTATCGACGGCGATCGCGGTCGGCAATCCGACGGAGATGATCGCCGCCCGTGCCGAAGAGGTGGGTGCAGAGCAGATCGTGATGGGACGGAGCGGCGATGAAAGCGTCACGAAGCGACTGTTTGGCGGCGTCTCGAAGGGCGTCATGAACAGTTCGACGGTTCCGGTGACGATCGTCGATCCCGAAGGAACCTGATCCAGTGGGACTCGATAGTGCGATGCGGACGATCGGTACCGATGGGTCCACACGGGTGATCGATCCGGCACAGTTCGTGGTGCTCGCGACCCGGCCCTCGCTCAGCCCACCCTTCGAGAACCCCGTGCTGATCTTCGGGCTCGCGATGGTCGTGTTCCTCGCCGCGCCGCTCGTACTCAAGCGCTTTCGTCTGCCCGGCATCATCGGGATCATACTGATCGGCGCGGCGATCGGCCCGAACGGGATCGGGCTGCTCGAACGGGACTCGACGATCGAGCTGCTCGGGGAGGTCGGACTGATCTACCTGATGTTCATCGCGGGCTTGGAGATCAATCTCAACCAGTTCATCGAGTACAAGGACCGCAGCCTCGTCTTCGGGTCGCTCTCGTTTCTCATCCCACAGGCGCTCGGGACCGCCGTCGGGATGTACGTCCTCGATCTGACGTTCGCCGCGGCGCTACTGTTCGCGGCGGTGTTCTCCTCGCACACCCTGCTCGCGTACCCCGTCGTCAACCGGTTGGGGATCGCGAAAAACGAGGCCATGACGGCGACGATCGGCGGGACGATCCTCACGGACACGCTCGCGCTGCTCGTGCTCGCCGTCGTGATCGCGAGCGTCGGCGGGACGCTCGATACGGCGTTCTGGCTGGAACTCGGGGCCGGCCTCACCGTCTTTTTTGTCGGCGTCTGGCTCGTCGTCCCCCGACTCGGCGGCTGGTTCTTCCGGATGCACGAAGAGGAGAGCTACTTCGAGTTCCTCTTCGTGATGGCCGTGCTGTTCGTCTGTGCCTTCCTCGCGGAGCTGGTCGGCGTCGAGCACATCATCGGCGCGTTCCTCGCGGGGCTGACGCTCAACCGACTGATCCCCGAGCACGGCCCGCTGATGAACCGCATCGAGTTCGTCGGCAACGCGCTTTTCATCCCCTTCTTTTTGCTCTCGGTGGGGATGCTCGTCGACATCGGCGTGTTCGCCGAGGGATCGGGTACGTTCCTCGTCGCCGGCTCGCTGATCGTCATGGTGACCCTCACGAAGTTCGTCGCCTCGTGGGCGACCGGGCAGGTGTACGGCTACACCGGTGACGAGGTGCTCGGGATGTTCGGGCTGTCGGTGGGCCAGGCCGCCGCCGCGCTCGCGATCGTCCAGATCGGTTTCGACGCGGGCGTCCCCGGCTTCGATCAGAACATGATCAACGGCGTCGTGTTGATGATCCTCGTCGTCAGCCTCCTCAGCCCGGCGCTCGTCGAGCGCGCCGGGGGCGCGCTGCTGCGCGAGAAAGAACACGAGGAATACGACCCGAGCGAGAGTCCACGGCGCATTCTCGTGCCGGTTTCGCGAGAGTCCGAGCACAAAGAGTCGTTGCTCGACCTCGCGTTCACCATCCGTGATGAGCGTGCCGAGGAGCCGGTCCACGTCCTCTCGGTGGTCACACCGAACCACGAGGAGCCGACCGAGGCCGACGTCGCCGACGCCGAGGCGCTCCAGGCGGAGGTCGAGGGGTACGCCGCCGGCGCCGAGATTCCGCTGAAAACGCACACGCGGGTGAACGAAGGGATCGCAGACGGTATCGTCGACTCGACGGTCGAAAACCGCATCTCGACCGTCGTTATCGGCTGGGATGGCGCGAGTTCGCGCGGTCAGCGCGTGTTCGGCCACATCATCGACCG
>JAWARX010000058.1:0-9058 GCA_038893155.1 Halalkalicoccus sp. | reverse complement strand
CGCTCGTTTCGCTCCCTGCTTCAAATCCGATCCTCCCCACTGCGCGTTTTCTCCTCACTACGTTCGTCGAAAATGCTCATGGGTCGGGGCGGATTTGAACCGCCGACTTCCTCCGTGTGAAGGAGGTATCATAACCGGACTAGATCACCGACCCGCACGGGGTAGTTCCCGCGCGCCGGTCTTAAGGATTCTGTCTTTCCGGGCGGTGGTAGGAAAGAACGACACAACAGGTTTAGTCCCCGGCCCGGTAGCACGAACCGATGACGCGCCCGGTGATCTCTCGATGAACGACCTCCAGCCCGTCGCGCTCGGCGAACGAGACGCGGACCTCGTCGTCGCCGGCGGGCGCGTGCTGCTCCCCGAACTCGGCGAGTTCCAGTCGCGGGACGTCGCCGTCGTGAACAACCGCGTGGCGGCGCTGCCCGAAGACAGCGACCCGGTGATCGGCCCCGACACCGAGGTGATCGACGCCGACGGCAGCGCGGTCGTCCCCGGCTTCGTCGACGCCCACACCCACCTGGACTTCCTGCAGTGTTACGAACTCGCCTACCACCACTCGCTGGAGGGTGGGACGACGACCGTGATCTCGGAGTGCTCGGCGTTCGGAACGTTCGGCCCCGAGGGCGTCAGGGAGTTCCTCGCGGCGACGGCCTACCTCCCCGTGACGGTCAGGGTCGCGCTACCGCCGACCCCGCTCGTCGACACGTTCGAACCCGCCGAGGCCACCGACGAGGAGGCCGCCGAACTGGTCGACCTGCTGGCAGACGAGCGCGTGGTCGGGGTCGGCGAGACCGACTGGATCCACGCGGTCGGTCGCGATACGCCCGCAGAAGCGCTCTACGAGCGCGCGAACGAGCTCGGCAAGCCGGTGACGGGCCACGCGGCGGGCTGCCGGGGCGAGAAGCTCGCGGCCTTTTCCTCGATAATCGACGACGACCACGAGGCGATCAGCAGGGAGGAGGTCATCGAGCGCGCGGAGCTGGGACTCCACGTCGTCGGGCGCGCAGGCTCGATCCGGGACGACGTAGAGGCGCTCGCGGCGGCGATCGACAGGGTCGACCCCGCCGAGTGTTCGCTCTCGACCGACGGCCTCTGGCCGCGCGATCTGACCGACGGACACATGGACGGCGTCGTGCGCCGAGCGATCGAGGCCGGAGTCTCCCCGACCGACGCGATTCGAATGGCGACGCTCTCGCCGGCGCGCCACTTCGGCCTGTCCGATCGGGGCTCGCTCGCACCGGGCAACGTCGCCGACGTCGTCGTCCTCTCGGATCTCGAAGACGTGCGGGTGAAGACCGTGATCAGCGGCGGCGAGGTAGTGGTGAAAAACGGGTCGGCCACCGTCGGCCCGCGAAACCGCGAGTATCCCGAGGCGTTCTACGACTCGGTCTCGCTCGACGTCGGCCCCGGGACGTTCTCGGTCCCCGCGTTCGACGGCGACGTCCGCGCGATCGGTCTCGACGGCGGGCTGTTGACGAGCGAGCTGCGCACCTCGCCGCCGGTCGACGACGGGGAGTTCCGCGCCGATCCCGACGGCGACCTGCTCAAGGCCGCGCTGCTCGATCGGCGAGCGGACTCCGCGGGGTGCTTCACCGGCTTTCTGGTCGGCTTCGGGCTGCAGTCGGGCGCGGTCGCCACCTCGGTCACGTGGGAACGGCCCGGCCTCGCGGTCGTCGGCGCGGCCAACGGGGCGATGGCCCGTGCGGCCGCCCGCGTCGAGGAACTCGGCGGGGGCTGGGTCGTCGTCGAGGACGACGAGGTGGTCGCCGAACTCCCCCTCCGGGTCGGCGGGACCTGTTCGGATCTGGACGTCGGGGAGACCGCGACGCTACTGGGAACGGTCGAAAGCGCGCTCAGGAAACGCGGCGTCGGGATCGACCGCCCGCTGCTGGCGATCCAGACGCTCTCGTTTCCGGGCGTCCCTGCCCTGAAACTCTCGTTTTCGGGCTACGCGGACGTCTTCGAACGCGAGGTCGTCGGGCTGGGATACGAAAATCAGTAGGTCGGATTCTCCTCGCGGACGCCCTCGCGCTTGTTGACCGCCCGCGCGAGGACGAACAGCGCGTCCGACAGTCGGTTGAGGTAGACGACCGCCTCCTCGTTTACCGGCTGGTCGCCCGCGAGCGAAACCGCCCGGCGTTCGGCCCGCCGGACGACCGCCCGCGCGTGATGGAGTTTCGCGCCGGCCTCGCTGCCGCCCGGCAGGATGAACTTCTGGAGCGGGTCGAGCTCCTCGTCGTACGAGTCGATCCACGCCTCTAGCTGCTCGACGTGCGCTTCGCGCACGCGGGTGTCGGTCTCCTCGGCGTCGGGGTTCGCGAAGTCCGCCTGCACGACGTGGAGGTGGTTCTGGATCCCCGCTAACTGCTCGTCGACGTCGTCGTAGCCCGTCGGGCGGACGGTGCCGACCAGGGCGTTTGCCTCGTCGACGGTCCCGTACGCCTCGATGCGCGAACTGGTCTTCGAGACCCGATCCATGTTCTGGAGGTCGGTCATCCCCTCGTCGCCGCGGCCGGTGTAGATCTTCACGGTCGAGAGAGGGCGAGTACGCACTTATATCGTCGGGCGAACGGACCGGTCGATCCCGACCCACCGGTCGACCGAAGACGGGCCGCCGAGGACGCGCCCGGCGGTGTCGCGCTCGGCTCCCGGCAGTCGGTGCCGAATCGACAAGCCATAAACGAGACAGCGGAGTAGGCCGATCCAATGGACGTTCGATTCGAAACGCCGCCACGGAGGCCCCAGTCGGTGTGAAACGCGAACACACCGTCATCCTCGCGGTCATCCTGAGTACCTTCTTCGTCGGCTTCGGCGGCGGCGTCGTCTTCCCGATCCTCCCCAATCTGGGTGCAGTACTTGGCATCTCGCCGTTTCTCGTCGGGCTGATCCTCAGCGCCAATCGCTTCGTGCGAACCGTCGCGAACACGCCCGCGGGCGCGCTCGTCGACCGCATCGGCACCCGCACGCCGTTCGTCTGGGGGCTGTTCGTCGAGGCGGTCGCCACGCTGGGGTACATCGTCGCGATGCTTTCTCGGTACCCCGAGGCGTGGTTCCTGCTCGCGCGGGTCGTCTGGGGGGTCGGCAGCGCGCTGGTGTTCGCGACCGCCTACACCATCGCCGCCGACGTGAGCACCGGAAAATCGCGGGGCACCAACATGGGCGTCGTCCGGGGTGGGATGACGCTCGGCTTTCCCGCCGGCCTCGTCCTCGGGGGGGTCGTGAGCGAACTGTTCTCGATCCCGGCGGCGTTCGCGCTCGCTGCGGGTTTCGCCTTCGTCGCCTGTGGGCTGGCCTACGCGACGATCCCCGAGACGCACGTCAGCGAGGCCAAGACGACCGTCAAGCCGTGGGAGATCGAAACGACGATCCCCGCGCTCACCGTCGGGTTCGTCAACTTCGGGCTCTACTTCGCGTACCTGGGCGCGCTCTTTTCGACGCTCGTGCTCTTTCTCGCCGCGAACGATTTTTCGGTGTTCGGCTACGGCCCCCAGGCTTCCTCGGGCGTGCTCATGGCGATCACCGTCCTCTCCGCTTCGGTGTTGATGCTCGGCGGCGGCGTCCTGAGCGACCGACTGGGCGCGCGGGTCCCCGTCTTGCTCGCCTTTCTCGCGGTGTCGTTTCTCGGCTTCCTCCTGCTGACGACCGCGGACTCCGTCGCCGGCCTCGTCGTCGCCTGCGTGTTCATCGGCGCGGGACAGGGCGGAACGAGCGGCCCGATGATCGCCCTCCTGGCCGACCTGACCCCCGACGAACGCATGGGCCGGGCGATGGGAACGAACAACGTACTCGGCGACGTCGGAGGCGGGCTCGGGCCGATGGTCTCCCTGCCGTTGGTCGAGTTGATCGGGTTCGCGCCCGTCTACGCGGCCTGTGCGGTCGTTCCGCTGTTCGCCGGTGGCGTCCTCGTCTACGGCATCCACCGCCAGACCGGGAGCGTCAGTCCCCGGACGTCGTTCGGGAGTTAATCGGTACCGTACGGTGTGGCACGCGACGACGTCTCGGATCAGAGTTATAATCCCTCCTACGAAATGATTATCCATGACGAAGCGAGCGGCAGTCATCGAGATCGAGCGTCAGGGTGGCACCTACCGGGTCGAGCTCCGTGACCGGGAGACGGGGGAGACGATCGCCCGCCGGGCCGTCGGCGGGTCGGGCGGCCCACGGACCCCGTACAAACACGTCTGCAAACTCCGGGTTCCGGTCGAGGAGACGGACATCGGGATCGAGACCGTTTCGGGCGAGATCGTCCTTCGGGCCGACGGGCGGACGTGGTACCGCCACGAACTTCCGACGCCCGCCGTCGCCGCCGCGAACTGACGGGGATCATCACCGTTAAGCGCCGGCGCGTACGAACGGGGGTATGCAGGAACTCGACCACGACTGTCCGGACTGCGGCGGCGAACGGACGTTCTACCGGGCGGCGAGCACGACGCTCCACCTGGGCGAGAAGGTCAAATGGCACTGCCCGGACTGCGAGTACGGGTTCGTCGAGATCAACGGGATCGACTCCAGTCAGGTGTGAACCGACTCGTCGGATACGTACCGATATATAGTCCCCATAGCAACGATCAAGCCCCGGGCGACCGTCGTCTCGTCCATGAGTTCGGACTCGACGGCCCGGTTCGGCTTCGTCTGTGTACAGAACGCCGGTCGCAGCCAGATGTCCGCCGCCTTCGCCGAGCGCGAACGCGAGCGACGTGGGCTGGACGGGGACGTCGAGATCGTCACCGGCGGTACCCACCCCGCCAAGGCGGTCCACGAGGAGGTACTCGAAGCGATGGCGGAGCTCGACATCGACCTCTCGGATCGAAAGCCCCGCGAGGTCTCGACCGAGGAGCTCGAAGCCTGCGACGTCGTCGCGACGATGGGCTGTTCGACGCTCGACCTCGACGCCGACGTCGACGTGCGCGACTGGGATCTCGCGGACCCGCACGGAAAGAGCGTCACCGAAGTGCGTGCGATCCGCGACGAGATCGAGGGACGGATCACCGCACTCTTCGACGAGCGCTTCGCTGAAGCCGAGCAGTAGCGGAGGGACGAAACGCCGACCGTTCGGCGGCTCTCGCCGACTCTTTTTCGGAATCCGGACCGGCGACTACGGTTTCCGAGCTTCGATCGTCGCGGCGACGACGTACTCGCTCGGGTCGTGCTCGTCGGACCACTCGCGGATGAACGCCTCGCTGTCGTCGTTCGGCTCGATCCCGATCAGCTCGAATCCGGCGTCCGAGAGCAACACCTCGAGCTCCTCGACCGTCGCCGCCCCCGCGACGCAGGCCGAGACGCTCTCGGGATCGGCCCGGAGATCGTCGGGAAGCTCGGCGGTCAACACCACGTCGGAAACGGCGAGTCGCCCGCCCGAACGCAAGACGCGATGGGCCTCTTCGAACACCTGCGGCTTGTCCGGCGAGAGATTGATCACGCAGTTCGAGAGAATGACGTCCACGCTTTCGTCAGCGACCGGCAGGTGTTCGATCTCGCCGAGGCGGAACTCCACGTTCCCGGCGTCGTTTTTCTCGGCGTTCGCCCGCGCCTTCTCGACCATCTCGGGGGTCATGTCGATCCCAATGACGTGCCCTCCCTCTCCGACCTGTTGGCTCGCGAGAAAGCAGTCGAACCCGCCGCCCGAACCGAGGTCGAGGACCGTCTCGCCGGATTCGAGTTCCGCGATCGCGGTCGGGTTCCCACAGCCGAGTCCGAGGTTCGCATCGCCGACGACCGCCTCGATCTCCCCGACCGAGTAGCCCAGTTGCTCGGTCGTTTCGGTCGACGAACCGTCGCAACACGCGCCCTTGGAGTCGCTCGGTGCACAGCACCCCTCCGCACCCGACGTGGCGATCGACGAGTACCGTTCCCGGACGGCCGCGCGCTGTTCGGCCGGGTCGAGCCCGTCCGTCATCGGCCCTCACCCCGGACGCCGTCGAGTACCTCCATTATCGCTCGCGCGCGATCGGTCGTGCGATAGTAGCGCCACCGCCCCTCCTTTGCCGGTCGACGAGTTCGGCGGCGTACAGCGCGCTCAACGCCTGGCTGACCGCGCTCTGGCTCACGGGGAGCGCCCCCTCAATCTCACAGGCACAGAGTTCCTCCGCCGAGGCGTCGAGCACGCGAAGCGCCTCGTAGCGCGTTTCGTTCGCGAGCGTCGAGAGCAGGCGAACGTCCGCGTCGATCTCCCCGGCGGAAGGTCTTGGGGCCGGTCGGCAGCACCCCGTCGCGTCCGTGGTCGATTCCTCCCCGTCGTGCATTCGGTCCGTCTCGGATATATTAGTGTATTTTTATATTAGAGTCTACTAATATAACAGTTGCGCCCGGACTACCCGGTAGTGCGTCGTTCCGAGCGCTCGGAAGCCTTATTTGAGGAACGACACAACTGTTCATATGGCCGAATCGACCGAACGCATTCAGCGATATTTGGCGGACGAACTCGGGCAGTGTCGCAACGAGGACCTTCAAAAGCGGCTCGACGAACTCGACGAGCTCGACGCGCTGGTGAACGACGACGCGCTCGCGACGGACGTCGAGACGCTCGCAGCGCTCGGCAACGAGACGCGCTATCGCCTCGTTCGGCTGCTGGTGGAGACCGAAAACGAGCTGTGTGTCTGTGAGATCACGCCACTGATGGACGTCAGCGACAGCGCCGTGAGCCACGCCCTCACGAAGCTCGTCGAGACCGACCTCGTCACCAAACGAAAGGACGGGCGGTGGCGGAAATACCGGGCGACTCCGCGGGCGAACGCGCTCCTCGTCGTCCTCGACGGCACCCGCTAGTACCGATCGCCGTCGGTCGAGTTTTCAGTGGTTTCTCAGCCCGACTTCCGGTAGCGACGAATTTATAAGCAATCGTGGATTCAATTGAGCTATGGTTCAATCGACTGGCGAGCGAACGACGCGAAACGACGGATCGGAAACGACTCCACGACTCGACCGCCCCAGCAACGAAAGCAGGAGGCAGCGCGATAAATGGCGAAATTCGGGAGCGATGGGGGTTCGGACCGGCGATTCGGACCTGGTCTTCCTCGAAGGGATTCTGCCCGAGCGCGACGGTCCCGTACTGAACACTTATTCAATCGACGAGCAGGCCTCGGAGTGTCTCGACCGGCTCGAGACGCTGCTCGACGACCGGAACGCGACGCTCGAGGACGTGATGAAGGTGGAGGTCCAGCTGACCGACCTCGACGACCGCGACGCCGTCGACGACGTCTACCGGGCGCGCTTCGACGGCGAGTACCCGCCACGGACGACCGTCGGGGTCTGCTCGCTGCCGGGCGACGCCGCGATCCAGCTCGACGTCATCGCCGCCGACGAGTGACCACGTGAGCAAATAACGCTATATTGATGAACATCACCTGCCGCTACCGATCGGTGTCGAGTCGAACCGTCAGAGCAGTCGCTGGTCGCCTCAGGAGCGAGCGATGAGCGCCGAGCACGACCACGGGCCGGACTGTGACTGTCCGAGCTGTGGCGACCCGCGCTCGATGGACTTCCTCGATAAGTACCTCACCGTCTGGATCTTCGGGGCGATGGCGATCGGCGTCGGACTCGGGTTCGTTGCGCCCTCTGTCGTCGGCCCGATCCAGGACTACTACCTCGTCGAGATCGGGCTGATCATGATGATGTACCCGCCGCTGGCAAAGGTCAACTACCGCCAGCTCCCGCGGGTGTTCAGCCAGTGGCGCGTCCTCTCGTTGAGCCTCATCCAGAACTGGCTCATCGGGCCGACCCTGATGTTCGGGCTCGCGGTGGTCTTCTTTTCGGGGATCGTCCCGTGGTTTCCCGCCCGCCCCGAGTACTTCCTCGGGCTGATCTTCATCGGGATGGCCCGGTGTATCGCGATGGTGCTCGTCTGGAACGACCTCGCGGAGGGATCGAGCGAGTACGCCGCCGGGCTAGTCGCGTTTAACAGCGTCTTCCAGATTGTCACCTACGGGGTGTACATCTGGTTTTTCGCGCTGTTTCTCCCACCGATTCTGGGGCTGGACGCGATGGTCGCCGGGATCGGCGCGTTCGATATTACGGTAGAGCAGGTGTTCTGGGCGATCGCGATCTTCCTCGGACTCCCCTTCGCGGGCGGGATCCTCACTCGTCTCGGTGGGGTGCGCGCGAAGGGCGAGGAGTGGTACTCCGAGGAGTTCGTCCCGAAGATCAGCCCCGTGACGCTGCTCGCGCTGCTGTTTACCGTCGTCGTGATGTTCGCGACGCAGGGCGAGACCATCGTCGCCCAGCCGACCGACGTCGTCTGGATCGCCGTGCCGCTGACGATCTACTTCGTCGTGATGTTCCTCGTGAGCTTCGGGATGGGACGGGGCATCGGCGCGGACTACTCGACGACGACCGCGATCGGTTTCACGGCGGCCTCGAACAACTTCGAGCTCGCGATCGCCGTCGCGGTCGCGGTGTTCGGCGTCGGGTCGGGCGTCGCCTTCGCGACAGTCGTCGGGCCGCTGATCGAGGTGCCCGTGTTGCTCGCGCTGGTGAAGGTCGCCGTCTACTTCCAGGAGAAGTTCGACTGGACGGGCTACGAGACGGGCCGACTCGACGCATTGACTCCTAACAACGACGCGGCGATCGACTCGGACGACGATTGAACCACTCTGTATTCTACATACCGGCGAGTCGGTCCACTAAACGACCCGGTCAGCGGTCGTCGACCGCGGATCGACTGTATATAGCCGAAACTTTCGACTACAGTTCTCCAGTCGGGATGAACACCGAAGGGCTTATTTTAGACTACACTCAATTGAGTCTGTGTTCAATAATCGAAACGGCCCATCAGACCGAAAGGCGTGCAGAAGAAGTTATCTTCCACATGTCAACTTCGATGTGCCGTTTCGAATGAGATACCGATTCAACCATGACTGAACTAACGATCTTCGAGGAAGCGATGTGTTGCTCGACCGGCGTCTGTGGGCCGGACCCGGACAAGGAACTGATCTCGGTCACGCAGGCGGTAGACCGGATCGAGGAGGAGTTCGCCGTCGAGGTGACGAGGGCGAACCTTTCGGGCGACATCGAACGGTTCCTCGCACACGAGGAGGTGTACGACGCCGTCGAGTCCGAGGGG
>JAWARX010000057.1:0-2886 GCA_038893155.1 Halalkalicoccus sp. | reverse complement strand
TCAAGCTGTTCGTCCTCGCCCATCCGCTCGATCTCGGCGTTCAGATCCTCTAGGTCCTCTTCGAGACGGGTGACCGCACCCTGCTTCTCGTCGAGTTCCCGCCGAAGGTCGTCGAGTTTCGCCCGCTTTTGCTCGATCCGGCTCTCCGTCGCGTCGAGCTCGGCGCGCTTTTCCTCGAGTTCGGCGGCCTTCAGGTAGCCCTCGAACTCCTCTTTTTCCTCGCGAAGCGATTTGTACTGCAGCGCAGTCTCGCGTTCCTCGGTGAGCTGATCCAGCCGCTGTTCTTTCTCCTCGATGCGGAGTTCGGCCTCCTCGATGCGCTCTTTGACCGTTTCCAGCTCCTCGAACGCCGACTCCTTCTTCGCGTCGAACTCCGCGACGCCCGCGATCTCGTCGACGATCTCGCGGCGCTGTCCGGCGGTCATGTTGATGATGCCCGTCACGTCGCCCTGCATGACGACGTTGTACCCCTCCGGGGTGACGCCGGCCTGCGCGAGCAGGTCCTGGATGTCCGAGAGGTTTACCGACCGATCGTTCAGATAGTAATAAGAGTAGTAGTTGTCCTCGGTCCGCTTGACCCGCCGCCGGACCGAGATGGTCTCGACGTCGCCGACGTCCTCGCTGCCGGCGGCGCTGACGACCTGTTCGCGCGCGAGCGTGCCGTCCGTGTTATCGAGGACGACCTCGACGCTCGCCTCGCGGGGACCTTCCCGCGCCCCTTCGCCGTCGTGGCCGGGGTTGTAGATCAGGTCGGTGAGCTTCTCGGCGCGGATCCCGCGGGCGCGAGCCAGTCCGAGCGCGAACAGCACGCTGTCGATGATGTTCGACTTGCCCGAGCCGTTCGGGCCGCTCACGGTGGTGAAATCCTCGTAGAAGGGGATACGGGTCTTCCTGCCGAAGCTCTTGAAGTTCTCGAGGACCAGCTCTCGGATGTGCATGATGGGGCGGGCGGCTACGCGACGATGATGTCGTTCGCCGTCTCGTCGTCTCCCGGTTTCTCCTCCTCGGACCTATCGCTTTCGACTCCGACCTCGCGGGTCTCGACGTCGGTCTCCTCTTCGTGGCGGGCTTCGAGTTCGCGGATCCGTTCGTTGGCCTCGACCAGTTCTTCGGTCAGCCCCCGCACGGTGGCTTCGAGCTCTTCGACCCGGGATTCGAGATCCTCGACTCTGTTCGACATACCCCTATTACCTCGCCCGCCGGACATAAACCTGCGTCAGACACGTGTTACCCGACTAACTACTCGGGGGCCGATCGCGGTCCCGGTAGCCTTTATGCGATCCGTGCCGAAGCCCGGTCAATGACTGCACAGGCGACTCAGGAACGCGATCTCGCGGTCGTGATCGGGCTGGAGGTGCACGTCCAGCTCGAAACGCGGAGTAAAGTCTTCTGTGGCTGTTCGACCGATCTCGCGGACGCCGAACCGAACACCCACACCTGCCCGGTCTGCCTCGGGCTGCCCGGCGCGCTGCCCGTTCTCAACGAGGCGGCCGTCGAGTCGGCGGTCAAACTCGGCAAGGCGATCGACGCCGAGATCCCCGAAGAGACCCGCTTTCACCGGAAGAACTACTACTACCCCGACCTGCCGAAGAACTTCCAGATCACGCAGTACGACGCTCCGCTGTGTGAGGGCGGCGAACTCGAGATCACGGTCGAGGGCGAACGCCGGACGATCGGGATCGAGCGCGCCCACTTGGAGGAGGACCCGGGAAGCCTCCAGCACGAGGGTGGCAGCATCGAAACCGCCGAGTACACGCTGGTAAACTACAACCGGGCGGGGATCCCGCTGATGGAGATCGTCACGCGACCGGACTTTCGCAGCCCCGCCGAAACCCGGGCGTTTCTCGCCAAACTGGAGGAGGTCCTCGAGTATCTGGGGATCTTCGACAGCACCCGCGACGGCTCCCTTCGAGTCGACGCGAACGTCTCGCTCGTATCCGGCGAGGCGGTAAGCGAGGACGGCTCGATCGACGCGGCGACGCTCGCGGCGGCAAACAGGACGGAAGTGAAGAACATCTCGAGTCACAAAGGGGCCGAAAAGGCGCTCGCCTACGAGGTGACTCGCCAGCGAAACGCCGTCCGTCGAGGGAGAGAGATCGAACAGGAGACGCGCCACTGGGACGAGTCGAGGGGGATCACCGTCTCGATGCGCTCGAAAGAGGAAGAAAAGGACTACCGGTACTTCCCGGAGGCCGACCTGCCCGTCCTTCGGGTTTCGGACTGGAAGGAGGCGATCGACATTCCCGAGCTCCCGGACGCCCGGCGCGAGCGCTTTCGCGCGGAGTACGGGCTGGGCGAGGAGGCCGCCAGCAAACTCACCTCGACGAAGCAGGTCGCGGACTTCTACGAGGACCTGGCGAGCGACTTCGACTCCGATCTGGCGGCGACGTGGGTCGCCGACGACCTGCTCGGGGAGCTCAACTACCGCGACATGCGGGTCACGGACGTAGAGGGGCGACTGGAGGAGATCCGGCGACTGGTCGAACTCGTTTCCGCGGGGGAGATCACCGCGAAGAACGCCCGCGAGATCGTCCTCAGGGAGCTGCTCGATTCGGGGCGCGATCCGGATACGATCGTCGCCGAGGAGGGGCTGGGCAAGACCGACGACGAGGCGGTCGTCGCGGCCGTCGAGGCGGCGATCGATGAGAACCCCGAGGCCGTCTCGGACGTCGAGAGCGGCGACGACGGGGCGATCAACTTCCTCGTCGGGCAGGTGATGGGGAAAACGGGCGGCAGCGCGGATCCCGGGCAGGTCAACGAGCTGCTTCGCGAGCGGTTGGGATAGTCGTCTCGCACGCGCATTTCGCTTTCAACTCCGGTGGGATACGTGAGTGGAGACGGCGATCGGCTCGTTTCGCGCGGGTAGAACAGACGAAGCTGTCGCTC
>JAWARX010000056.1:0-9023 GCA_038893155.1 Halalkalicoccus sp. | reverse complement strand
AGCGCGTGGTTCGTCGTCGCACTACGGGTCGTCATCGGCGGCGCGTTCCTCGGTGCGGGGCTCGGGAAGTTCGCGGTCGTTGCGGGCGAACCGTTCGACGCGAGCGGCTACCTGATGGGCGCGGAAGGCCCGGTCGCGGGCGTCTTCCATGCGATGGCCGCGAACCCCGCCTTCATGGAGTTCGCGAACGTCGCCGTTCCGGTCACGCAGGTGTTGATCGGCATCGCCTTGCTCACCGGCGCGTTCGTCCGGCTGGCGGCGCTCGGCGGGGCCGTGCAGATGTCGATGTTCTACCTCGCGAGCTGGGACGTCGCCGGCCCCCTCGGGTTCGTGAACTCCGATCTGGTCTACCTCGTAGTGTTTCTCGCGGTGGCGGCGTTCGGTGCCGGCCGGATCCTCGGGCTGGACCGGTACATCGAACGGATCGAGGTCGGCGGCGAGCCGCTCGTCGAGCGCCACCCGAAGCTCGAGTACCTCCTCGGCTGAACGAACGGACTCCACCGCGACCGTGCAGTCGAGTACTCGAACTCGAACGCCACCCACCGCTTCTATATCATCGAATGTGGTTTATCCGGCGTCCGAGACGGGATCAGCTTGGTTCGTAAAACGGCGTCACCAGGTTTCGATCGTCCCGGCTTGGAGGTCCTCGACACAGCCCTCGCAGTCGGGGTGGTCGGCGTCGTAACACTCCGGACGGCCGGCGGAATCGAGCTCGACCGAGCGTTTCTCGGCGTAGCGGCGGCAGACGATGTTCACACGCTCGCCTCCGCGGGCGGTGTCGCGGGCGTCGGCGTAGTCTCGGCGCGCTTCCTCGTAGCGTCTTCCGGCCGCCCGAAACTTCGATCGTACGAGTCGCTGTAGCCGCCGGTCCATAGGGGAGTTACGACGACACCCGCACAAAGACCCGTCGCTGAACTCACGGAGATTGTTCAACCAGTGGGATACGTACATACAATGAAGTAAGTATGGTCCGACAATCAGATAGGGTCATGAGCTACGAACTGCCGGAGCTACCGTACGACTACGACGCGCTCGAACCCGCCATCGACGAGCGGATCATGGAACTGCACCACACGGTCCATCATCAGGCGTACGTCGACGGCGCGAACGCGGCGCTCGACGAACTCGAAGAGATGCGCGAATCGGGGGACTATGAGGGTATCAAACACGTAAAACGCGACCTCTCGTTTAACCTCTCGGGGCACGTCAACCACAGCGTCTTCTGGGAGAACATGGATCCCGACGGTGGCGGCGAGCCCGGCGGCGCGCTCGCTGACGCCATCGACGAGGACTTCGATTCGTTCGAGACGTTTCGCGAGGAGTTCACCGAGGCCGCGAACGCCGTCGAGAGCAACGGCTGGGCCTGGCTCTTCTACGAGCCGGTCGCCGACCAGCTCGTCGTCGGCCAGGTCGAAAGCCAAAACCGACTCGCCCACCAGGGTGCGACGCCGCTTCTGGGACTCGACGTCTGGGAGCACGCCTACTACCTCCAGTACGAAAACCGGCGAGCCGAGTACACCGACGCGTGGTGGGACGTGGTCGACTGGGACGACGTCGCCGAACGGTACGACGACGAACAGGGCTAAATCATGGCTCGACAGGACATCCCGTTGGTGGAGATCGACCGGCGTCGGGTGCTTCAGGCGTTCGGCCTCGCGGGCGCGGGAGCAGGGACGCTTCTCGCCAGCCAGAGCGTCGGAGCGGACGGCGACGGGGGGGATCGTGCCGGCGAATCGGACGTCGCCCTCGAAGGCGCTCACGACGGGAGTGCTTACTCGCTCCCCGATCTTCCGTACGACTACGACGCGCTCGAACCCGCCATCGACGAGCGGATCATGGAACTGCACCACACCGCTCATCATCAGGCGTACGTCGACGGCGCGAACGCGGCGCTCGACGAACTCGAAGAGATGCGCGAATCAGGGGACTACGAGGCGATCAAACGCGCGAAGCGCGACCTCTCGTTTAACCTCTCGGGGCACGTCAACCACAGCGTCTTCTGGGAGAACATGGATCCCGACGGTGGCGGCCGTCCGGAGGGAGAGTTCTGCCGGCGGCTGATCGACGATTTCGGCTCGGTCGAGACGTTTCGCGAGGAGTTCACCGAGGCCGCGAACGCCGTCGAGAGCAACGGCTGGGCCTGGCTCTTCTACGAGCCGGTCGCCGATCAGTTGATAATCGGCCAGGTCGAAAGCCAGAACAGGCTGGAACACCAGGGTGCGACGCCGCTTCTGGGACTCGACGTCTGGGAGCACGCCTACTACCTCCAGTACGAAAACCGGCGCGCGGAGTACACCGACGCGTGGTGGGACGTGGTCGACTGGGACGACGTCGCCGACCGGTACGAGGCGGCGCTTTCGTACTGGTAGGTTCACTTTCGCCCCACTCGCGGAACTTTTTATACCACCGGGAACCAAGGGCGGTATGTCTCCCATTGAAAACGAGGCGGAGACAGTGAGACCATGACAGACCTGCGACAGCACGCCGAAAGCATAGCGGACCAGTTCTCCGAGCACCTCGACGTCGACACCGACGAGGTCGAAGCTCGGCTCGAAACGCTCGTAGACGAGTACAAGATCCCCGCGGAAGAAGCGCGCCGGAGCGTCACGAACCACTACCTCGACGAGGCGGGGTTGGATCGCGATTCGCTCGGCGGCGGTCAGAACAGCGAGGTCCAACTCGCCGAGATCGACGCCGCCGAACAGTGGGTCGATCTCACTGTGAAAGTGGTCGACCTCTGGGAGCCACGTAGCGACTCGATCGCCCAAGTAGGACTGCTGGGTGATCCCTCGGGTACCCTGAAGTTCACCAAATGGGCGAAATCCGAGCTACCCGAGCTCGACGAAGGCGGCGTCTACCGATTGGAGAACGTCGTCACCGACGAGTACCAAGGTCAGTTCTCGGTGAAGTTGAACCGGACGACCACGATCACCGAACTCGACGAGGAGCTCGACGTCGGCGACGACGAAACCGAGATCGAAGGGGCGTTCGTCGACGTCCAGTCGGGCTCGGGGCTGATCAAGCGCTGTCCCGTGGAGGGCTGTACCCGCGTCCTCCAGAACGGCCGGTGTTCCGAACACGGCGAGGTCGATGGCGAGTTCGACCTCCGGATCAAGGGCGTCCTCGACGACGGTCAAGAGGTCCAGGAAGTGATCTTCGACAAAGAGGCGACCGAGGAGGTCGCCGGAATCAGTTTGGACGAGGCGAAACAGATGGCGATGGACGCGCTCGATACGACGGTCGTCGCCGACGAAATCAGAGGCAAACTGCTCGGACGGTACTACCGGGTTCGCGGCCCGACGTTCGGTCGGTACGTGCTGGCCGACGCGGTCGAACAGTTGGGCGGGCCGACCGATCCCGAAGAGACGCTGATCAAAGCGAGGTCGATCTGAAATGAGCCAAGCCCCCACCCGCGAGCTCGCCCAGCGCGCCTTCGCAAGCGAGTTCAACGACGCCGGCTACACGTTCAAAGAGAGCGACGACGAGCGCGCGCCGCTGTACGCGCTGCTCCCGACGGGCGCACGGGCGAACCGCGTCTTTATCGTCGGTACGCTCACCGAAAAGAGCGACGTCGGCGAGGACAGCGAGTACTGGCAGGGCCGGATCGTCGATCCCACTGGTACCTTCTTCGTCTACGCCGGCCAGTACCAGCCCGAGGCCGCGAACTTCCTTCGGGAGGTCGAACCGCCCGCGTACGTCGCGATCGTCGGTAAACCCCGCACCTACGAGACCGACGAGGGCGACGTGAACGTCTCGGTCAGACCGGAGTCGATCACCGAGGTCAACGTCGGGACGCGCGATCGCTGGGTCGTCGAGACCGCCCAGCGCACGATCGAGCGGATCGAGGCGTTCGACGACGAAGCCAACGAGTACGCGGCGATGGCTCGCGAGGAGTACGAACTGCCGGTGGAGAACTACCGGCGCGATCTGCTCTCGGCGCTCGAAAGCGTCGAGGAGGCCGAAAGCGGGACCGAAGACGCCGCCGAGTCCGCGGCGTAGCCGCCCCGGCTCTCGAACCACCGTCTGACGAACGTTTAAGTGCTCTGCGAGGGATATGGAAGGCGAATGGGCAACAAGAACAAGACGATCTCGTTTCGCGTCAACGAGGACGCGTTCGAAACCCTGCGGGAGATCGCCGAAGAACGCGACATCTCGCTGTCGGCGGTGTTTCGCGACTACGTCGACACGCTCGTTGCCCACGACGGTCAGGTGCAGGTCGTTCCGGAACACGAACTCGACGGAGAGGCCAACGAGGAGTTCCCGCCGAAAGTCGAGGTGCCGAAGAGCTTCATCCGCGAACACGAGCGCCTCGAACTGGAGGCCGAACACCTCCGCGAACAGCTCGACGAGCACAAACGCTACATCACACAGCTGCGTCAACAGCTGGACGACGACGAGGAGATCGACGAGATCGTCCAGTTGGAAGAGCTCGATCGCGAGAACGGGAAAGCGGAGAACTCCTTTCGGCTGAGCTAGCCCGACAGCTCGCGCTTTCTGTTCGCTGCTTCGCGCTCGATTTCTGCGGCGTCCTCGACGCTCGCGAGCGCCTCGATCGCTTCGAGGGTGCGCACCGAGTCGTCGAGAAAGGAAAGGACGTCACCTGGATAGGCGTACACCATGTAGTCGTCGGTCATCACGTCGACGATCGCCTCGGGACCCAGCCCGCCCGCTCGGAGATCGAGGAGATAGCGGACGAACTTGCGTTCAGGGTGGCCACAGTAGGGGTTGGTGTCACAGTCACAGTCCAGGAAGTCCTGCGAGAAATCGAGTACGCGCTCGCGGGAGGTCGAATCGAGCTTTTCGATCCCCTCGCCCTGAAAGAGCAGATCCAGCGTCGCGCCGCTGAACGCGCCCTTCGGGATCGACGTCTCCAGCTGTGAGGCCAACTGACGGTGGTTCTTCAAGTAGATCTTGTCGGTGATCGCCACTGTATCGGGCTACGTCAGCGCGGCGAAAAAGCGTTCTGAAGTCGTAACGTATTTTAGCCGCAGACCGAGTATGGACGAGTGTGTCCGGGTTGGGGTAGTGGACTATCCTTCAGCCTTGTGGAGGCTGAGACGCGGGTTCAATTCTCGCACCTGGACCTTCTTCCGAGCGTTTGTCCGTGAGCGTGTGCTCGCGTCAGCGAGCGCCGCGAACGGACACAAAACGAGGAGAAATCCGACGGAGAGACTCGAATCTGGGAGCGCCTTCGGCGCGACCGTGGTTCGAGTCTCGCACCGATACCTTCTTTCGAGCGGTCTACTGCGAGCAGGCGCTTTCGACAGGATCGAAGCCGACGCTCTCTGCTCGAATCGAGCGGCAGGAACTGACGCGAAAACCGTCTACTCCGATGGATCGTTACCGCGCTGGAATAGGTAGGTCATCTCCCACAGCGCCGACTCGAAGTCCTCCTCGTTGGCGGCGTTTTCGAGCTGTCGGTACAGCGAGTCGGAGACGGTGATTTCGGGCATCACCGATCACTACAATCGCCTGCCATAAGAACGTACTGCGATTCGGAATCGAGTAAATTTTGGTGTTCCTACTCCCACCGGCGGTCCGGATCCGGATCACGGTTGGGGCCGCGATCGTCGGGACGGCGGTCGGTGGAGCGGGGACGGTCGGGCTCGCGCTCGTCGGCGGCCCGTTTCGCGGTCTCGATCGAGCCGCTCGATTTGATGACGTTGAGCGCGGTCATCAGGTCGGTCCGGGAGATCAACCCGACGAGATCGCCGTTCTCGACGACGAGCAGTCGCCCGATCCGGTCCTGTTGCATCCGCTGGAGGGCGTCCATCGCTTCGTCGTCGGGTCCGATCGTTTTCAGCTCGGTCGTCATCACGTCGTCGACTCGGAAGGCGTCGCGCTCGACGGGGTCGACCTCGCGGGCGTCAGAGAGGGTGACCAGCCCGACGAGCCGGCCCCCGTCCATCACCGGGTAGCCGGTGTGACGTTCGGAGAACATCCGCTCTAAGAGTTCGGCGATGGAGGTGTTCGGCGAGACGGTGTGGACGTCCTCGCGGTGAGTCATGATATCGTCGACCCGGACGCCCTCGAAGGCGGCGCTCATGACGGTCTGCTGGGCCTCGCCCGAGGCGGCGATGTAGACGAAGAAGGCCAGCGCGATGAGGATGACGTTGAACTGGAGCAGTCCGAACAGCCCCATGAGCAACGCGAAGAGCTTGCCCACCTCCGCGGCGATCTGGGTCGCGCGCGCAAAGGGGCGATTGCGCGCGAGCAGCGCCCTGAGGACGCGCCCGCCGTCCATCGGGAAGGCCGGCAGCATGTTGAAGACCGCGAGCACGACGTTCAACAGGGCCAGGTACGCGAGCACGAAGACGACGCCGTCGAGGCTCGCGGGAACGACGAACAACAGGAGATACGAGCCGACCCCGACGGCGACGCTGACGATCGGACCGGCGATGGCGATGAGGAACTCCTGTTTCCAGTCCTCGGGCTGGTCCGAGAGCTGTGCGAGGCCCCCGAGCAGCCACAGGGTGATCGAGTCGATGGGGTAGCCGTAGCGAATGGCGACCAGCGAGTGGCCGAGTTCGTGGAGGACGACCCCGACGAACAGGCCGATCGCCGCCGTCAGCCCGAGTACCCACGGCCGGTAGCCGGTCGTGAGCGCCGCGGCGTCGAGTTCGGTCCCGAAGACGGCGTTCAGCGGCGCGACGAGCAGTTCGATCTGCGCGCCGATCAGCCACGCGAAGATCGGGAGGATCAAAAGAAAGGAAACGTCTAGCTTGATCGGGATCCCGAAAAGCGAGCCGATCCGGAAACTCTTGAACATTGCCGAACGGTTGGGGCGGGAGGCGTATAAAACGCTTTGCGTCGCGTGGGATTCATGCCCGACCGAACAGCCGGTCGAGGACGGAGGGGGCGGGGCGACGGCGCGCGATGATGACGGTCCGGTCCGAGCGCCGCCCGACCGCCTGCGGGATCGAGCCGACGAGTCGGCGGCGCACCGATCCGCGTCGGGTCGCCCCGAACACGACGAGGTCGCACCCACCTGCGGCCTCGACGATGGCGTCGTCGATCGCGGGCGATTCCGCGATCTCGGTTCCGGCCGGAACCGAGAGCCGAACGGTCGCCTCCTCGACGTGTTCCTCGGCGAGGGTGCGCTCGCGGTCGGGGAGAGGACCGAGAGGACGCGGACCGTCGCGTCGTTGGCGTCGGCGATCGCCTCGGCGACGCTCGCCGCGAGCGGGAGGTGCGGACCACCAGCGACCGGTAGCAGGACCCGATCGACGCCGTCGGCGGTCGGGCCGATCCGCTCGACGAACACGTCACAGGGCGCTTTTCGTAGCAGGTCGTCGACGGTCGATCCGAGGACGACCTCGCTTCGCCGGGGCCGACCGTGCCACCCCACCAGCAGCCCGTCGGCGTCGATCTCGCGGACGAAGGAGCGAAGCGCCCGACTCACGTCGCCGACGAGCACCTGTCCCTCGACGGGGACGGTTCCGGCGGCGGTTTCGACCGCCCGGTCGAGGATCGCCCGGCGGTTCCCCGCAAACTCCGTCCTGATGGTCTCGTCGGAGAACACCGAAAACGGGGAGGCGTGCGGTTTGGAGACGACGGTGACGACGTGGATCTCGCCGTCTCTCGCGTGCGCGAGATCGACCGCGGTCCGGACCAGCTGCTCGGCGTAGCTCGGGTTGCCGACGGCCACGACGATCCGGTAGTCCGTCGCGGTCGTCCCGCCCGACGAGCGCCGGTGGCGGTCCATGCTATCTGTTGCCTGTGAGGAGTAAAAAGCGTTCAGTCGGGCGAACGGTTATATCGGAGGGAACGTATCGGCGAACGATGGCGAACGAGCCGGTGATTCGGCGGTCGGACGAGGTCGGGTACGAACCCGTTGACGCGGCCGACGGGCTCGAAAAGGGCGTGCTGATCGACGAGGAAGACGGCGCGCCGAACGTCGCGATGCGACGGTTCGTCCTCGCGCCCGGCGGCGAGGTGCCCAGGCACACGAACGCGGTCGAACACGAACAGTACGTCCTCTCCGGGGAGTACGTCGTCGGGATCGAGGGCGAGGAACACACGGTTGGGGCGGGCGATTCGCTGTTGATCCCCGCCGAGGCGGTCCACTGGTACAGGAACGAGGGGCGCGAGGAGGGGGCGTTCCTCTGTGTCGTCCCCAACGGCGACGACGAGATACGACTGATCGAGGAGTGATAGGCACAAATACCTCCCGCTCGTAGGGCCGTCAGTGTCAACGCAGCGCCAGCGGGTCGAGACGCTCTTCTTGCACGGTACCGGCGACGGGTACCTCGCCGTACCGATTTCGGACGGCGAGCGGCTGTTTCAGGCCGTCCTCGAACTCAAGGAGACGGGCGCGGGTCCCCGACCCGGGAAGTTCCGGATCAAACGCGACTCGACCCAAGAGCCCCGAAGCCCCGAGGAGTTCGTCGAGTTCGCCCGCGGGGCACGGCGCATCCGGATCTCCGAGCAGACCCCGAAGCCGGGGCGAAAAGAGCTTCGAGAGATGCTTTCGGGCTACCAGCTCGACGCGCGGGTCGTCCGGACCTGTCGGCTCTGTGCCTCTGCGGGACGGTACTCGCCGATCACCGAGGAGACGGCGATCGATAACGGGAGAGAGCGGATCTGTCCGGACTGTGCGTTCGTCGAACTCGAACGCGAACTCTCCTATGCGGGCGGCGTGACCGGCGCGGCAGAGGACCGGTTGAAGGAGCTCCTCCTCGACGTTCAGGACCTACAGCGGATCACGAACCTACTGAAAGGGCGGCTCGACCCCGACCTGACGAAGTTCGACACCATCAGCGCGACGACCGATGAGATCGACGCCGTCCGGGTCGACTCGCTGGATCTGCACCCGGAGCTTCAGGGCCTGCTCGAGGGACGGTTCGATGAGCTCCTGCCGGTTCAGAGTCTCGCGGTCGAAAACGGGCTGTTCGATGGTGACGACCAGCTCGTGGTCTCGGCGACGGCCACGGGCAAGACGCTCGTCGGGGAGATGGCCGGCATCGACCGCGTACTGCGCGGCGAGGGGAAGATGCTCTTTCTCGTCCCGCTGGTCGCGCTCG
>JAWARX010000055.1:0-10525 GCA_038893155.1 Halalkalicoccus sp. | reverse complement strand
CCGCTCACCGACCGCTACGGCGCGCCCGTCACCGCCGGGATCACGCTCGTGACCGTCGGCGTCTTCTCGATCGTCAGCGCGTTCGCCTGGAGCTACGAGGTGTTCATGGCCTCGCGGATCGTCGCCTCGCTCGCGGGGATCACGTTCGTCATCGGAATCCAGCACGTCGCCGAGTGGTTCGAAGAAGAGAACCTCGGGCTCGCCGAGGGCGTGTTCGCCGGCGTCGGCAACGCCGGCGCGGGGCTGGGCGCGTACTTCACGCTCCCGCGGATCTTCGGCGAGGGCTACGCCGACCCGCTTTTCACCACGAACTGGCGCGCGGCGTTCTTTTACACTGGCGTGCTCGCCATCGTCCTCGGGGTGGTCTACTTCGTCTTCGGCGAGGCGGCGAAGAGCGAGGAGAAACGCCGCGCGACGAAAGAGAGCACGAGCCTGAAACAGTTCCTCTTCATCTCCACCCGGTACGGCGCGGTCGTCCTCTCGGTGGCGTACGTCATGACTTTCGGACTGGAACTCGCGATGAACGGCTGGCTGGGCACCTACTACCGCGAGGCGTTCGGTCAGGGCGACATCGTGATCGCCGCCACGTTCGCGGCGACGTTCTCGATCGCGGCCGGCCTGCTCCGGCCGTTGGGAGGGTACATCAGCGACGTCGTCGCCCGTAACGAACGCGATTTCCTCCCCTGGTTCGAGGGGCGATACAGGGAGCAGTGGACGTTCACGACCCTCGTCTTCGTCACCTGCTCGATGGTCGGCATGACCCTTGCGGGATTGACGGGCAACATCTACGTCGCCGTCGTCGCGGGCTTTTTCGTCGGGCTGGGCTGTGCCTTCTCGGAGGGTGCGATCTTCGCGCAGGTCCCCGCGATGTTCCCGAACAGCTCGGGCAGCGTCGCCGGGATCGTCGGCGGGGTCGGTACCGTCGGCGGGGTCGTCTACCCGCTCGCTTTCGCCTCGCCGCTGCTGCCGAACCTGCACGTGGGCTACGCCGTCGTCGCCGCGACGATGATCCCCATCCTCGTGCTCTGTGCCTGGGTGTTCCAACCGACCGTCGCCGAGCGCGCGACGACCGACGGCTGGGTCGTCGAGAAGCCCGAATCCGTCGACAGGACGGCTCCGGGCGACGACTGACCGCCATCCCGACCGAAGCCGGAGAGTCGACGTCTTTTCTTCGTCCGTCCGCTTTTCGCACGTACTACCGAGCGTTCACCACGATATTCGACGGATAGATCCACCTATGTCACCCACTGTCCCGGAAAATTTACATACTCGGAAGTATATTCCGGAGTATGGCTACGAAGTCACAGATCGCTGCCGCGACGCTGTACGGATGTGGAACGCTGACGCTCGACCAGGCGGCGAAGGCGGCAGGCGTCTCGCGCGAGCGGATGCAGGCGGCCGCACGCAGCCTCGGGTTTTAGTCGCTTTCGACCGCCGCCGCCGGACGCTCGCGGCGCTCCGTGGTCGCGAGGAGCGCCACCGCACACTGCTTGTAGTTCGGCTCCGCCGATCGGGGGTCGGTCTCGGGGAGCGTGAGTCCGTTGACCGCCGGATGGTGGATTGGGAGCCAGACGACCCCCTCGGGGATCCGTTCGTCGGCCTCCGCCAGCGCGGTCACCGACCCCCGACGGGAGCGCACGACGACCGCCTCGCCGTCGGCCACCGGGAGCGTCGCGGGGTGGATCCGGGCGACCGGCGGTTCATCCGTGCCGGTCCGCGTGCGAACACCCGTGTTGTACTGGTCGGCCGTTCTTGCCGTCGTCAGCGTCAGCGGGTACTCCCCGTCGGGGGGTTCGGGTACCGCCGCGGGTCGGCCCGCCGAAAAGCGCGCGCGTCCGGAGGGCGTCTCGAACGTCCAGCCATCGCCGTCGCGGTACCGGTACCCCCCGGCGCTCGTCGGATCGGGCGCGGGCCAGCGAACCGCGAGTTCCGAATCGAGTCGGGGATAGGAGATCCCCGAGAGGTCGGCGGGCGTCCCGCGGGTGAGGACGGCGAGTTCCGCGAACACCGCCGCGGGATCGAGCCGCGGGCGATCGAAGCTCCGGGGCGAGAGCGCCCGCCCGATCGCCCCGACGATGTCGAGGTCCTGTCGGACCCCGCTCGGCAGGTCGGTCGCCGCGCGCACCCGCGAGACGGTGCGCTCCATGTTGGTCGCCGTCCCCTCGGACTCGCCCCACGTCGCCGCCGGCAGGACCACGTCGGCGAGTTCGGTCGTCTCGGTCCGGAAGGCGTCCTGTGCGACCAGAAAGACCTCCTCGAAGGCCCCCCGGAAGCGCGCGGCGTCCGGCAGGCCCGCGACGGGATTGGTCGCGACCGTATAGCAGAGTTCGATCTCGCCGTCGGCCATCGCCTCGGCGATCCCGACCGGGCCGGGACCCGGATCGTCGGGCAAGCGTTTTTCGGGAACGTCCCACGCCTCGGCGACCGCGTTCCTGTGTTCGGGATCGGTGAACTCGCGGTGGCCGGGCCACGTCCCCTTCGAGGAGCAGACCCGGGTGCCCATCGAATTGGCCTGTCCGGTCAGCGAGAAGGGGCCGGAGCCCTCGCCGAGGTTCCCGGTGGCGAGACACAGGTCGATCAGCGCGCCCGCCGCCGCGGTTCCCTGCGTGCTCTGGTTGATCCCCATTCCCCAGTAGACGAGGGTTCGTTCCTCGAAGGCCGCCGCGAGCGCCTCCACCTCGTCGATCGCGACGCCGGCGCTCGCCGCCGCCTCGCGAGCCTCGGGGAGCGTCTCGCGGAGGGTATCAAAGTCCTCCGTGTACGCCCCGACGAACGCCTCGTCCACCCTGTCGGTCTCGACCAGGCGAGCCAGCACCGCCCGCGCGAGCGCGAGGTCCGCGCCGGGTTCGGGCGCGACGTGCGTATCGGCGTGATCGACCGTCTCGCTTTCGACCGGGTCGACGACGATCACCCGCCCCGCGGAGTTGCGCAGCCACCGAAAGAGGACCGGGTGGGCCACGGCGGGGTTCGCTCCCCAGATGAGGTGGACCTCGGCCGCGGGGACGTCGTCGTAGGTCGGCGGCGGCCCGTCGCTCCCGAAAGCGTCGTAGTACGCTCTCACGGCGCTGGCCATACACAGCGTGGTGTTGGCGTCGTAGTGTCGAGTGCCGATCGCGCCGCGGGCGAGTTTACCCAGGAGATAGGCCGCCTCGTTGGTCTGCTGGCCGCTTCCGAGCACCGCGACCCGATCGGGGTCGTCGGCGCGGATCTCGGCGATCCGGTCGGTGACGATCCCCAGGGCGGTGTCCCAGCTCGTCGACACCAGCTCCCCACCCTTGCGGATCAGCGGACGGGTGAGCCACTCGCCGTCGGGCTCTGCGGTCTCGCGCAGCCCGCGCCCACAGGCCAGCCCCCCGCTCACCGGGTGGGCCGGATCCCCACTGATCCCCGCCAGCCCGTAGCCCCGGTCCGCGCCGCGCTGAAGGTGGCCACAGCCGACCGCACATCGCATACAGGTGGTCGGAATCGGCTCGCTCATCGGGTCACTTTCGAATATCCGTCCAGCTTTCCTGTTTCGTAGACTCTGTCCATCGTCCTTACTGCCGTAAGGATTGCGGAAGTGCAAAAGAGGCACCCTTCAAGAGTTCATACGACCTAAAATGTCCTGAAAGCGTCGGCTCTCGCCGACGCTCAGGCGGGTTCGACGGCGACGATGTTGTCGTGCGAGACGTACGCGATCTGTTCGCCCGCCTCGTCGTAGAGCGCGACGCCGTAGACCAGCTCCTCGAAACCGTAGCACTCGACTTCCTCGACCTCCTCGCCGTCGGGGTCGGTCGTGTAGATCGCCAGAAGCGGCGTTTCCGAGAGCGTGGGGCCGCCGGCTCGCAGGTCCGCCAGTTCCTGTTCGATCTCGCGAAGCCGGGTCTGGTAGCGCTTGCCCCGCCCGCTCCGTTCACGACCGCGCTTCGTGTCGGGCATGACGATCGTAGGCGTCCCGGGAGCTTAACCATCGAGGTAGGCCATCGCCCGCTCGTCGGGTACCTGTTCGAACGACCGATAAAAACGCCCGACCGCGCCGAACTGTGCCGGCGTCGCGAGCGCGATCACCTCGTCGGCCTCCTCGCGAAGGTCGGAGACGACGCCGGGCGGGGCGACTGGCACCGCGAGGACTACCCGGTCTGCGCCCGCCGCGCGGACCTGCCGGAGACAGACGATCGTCGTCGCGCCGGTCGCGACGCCGTCGTCGACGACCAACGCCACCTTCCCGTCGAGATCGAGCGGCTCGCGCTCGCCGCGATACCGCTCGCGCTTCTGGCGGGCGGCCTCGGCTTCCTCGGTGGCCCGCGTCTCGACGTAGGGTTCGGGAACGTTCAGCTGGGCGATCAGCGCGTCGTTGCGCCAGAGCGACCCGTCCGGGCCGACCGCGCCGACGGCGAGTTCGGGGTTCTCGGGCGCGCCGACCTTGCGCGCGACGATCACGTCGAGCGGGGCCGCGAGCGCGTCGGCGACGGCCCGCCCGACCGGCAGACCGCCCCGCGGGATCGCGAGGACGAGATCGGCGTCGATCCCGCGTTCGGCGAGCAGCGCCGCGAGGCGCTCCCCGGCGTCGGTTCGGTCGTCGAACGGGAGCGAGTCGGCCATACCGGAACGACGGCCGCGACGCTATTCAATGGGCGCGTGTTTTTGCCCCGCTGTCACCTCCTCCCGGTATGGAGGTGAACTGTGCGGGCTGTGCGGGCTGCTGTATCGACTGGCGGCCGATCGCGCCGACCGACATCGAACACGAGCGCCGGGGCCCCCACGAGCCGCTCGACGATACCTACAACCTCGTGCCGCTGACCCGCGACGACGTCCGGGCGTTCGTGGCGGCGGGACTGGGCGACGCTATGACTCCGCGGCTCTGGGAGAGCGAGTCGGGCGTCGAGATCGACGGGACCACGCTCGCGGCGATCGAGGGAAAGCCCGCCTTCTTCGTCGGACTCCGGAAACCGCCAAAGCCGGTCGGGCCGTTCGAGCGAGCGCCGAGGTGGCTTCCGACCTGCGCCTTTCTCCGTCCCGCCACGCTGCAGTGTCCGATCCACGGGAGCGAGATCTCCCCCGAGGAGTGTGCGGAGTATCCGGGCCACAACCTCACACTGGAGGCGGACACCGAGTGCGAGCGCGTCGAGCGCGCGTTCGGCGGCGAGCGGCTGCTCGACGGGTCGGTGCCCGAGGGGCTGTCGGGGCTGCTGTTGGGTCCGCAGGCGCTCGGACAGAAGGTGTTCGTCCACCCCGAGCCCGAGGGGCTGTCGGGAGCCATCGAGCGCCTGCGGGCGGGCGAGAGCAGCGACGCGGATCGCGCGGAGTTCGTCGCGTGGGCGAGCGCGAGCGCGCCGGGGACGACCGGTCACGATCGGGCGCGTTACGAGCGCACGAGAGCGCGGGTGCTCGAAACGGCCTCGTGGGTCGGCGGGGCGATCTCCGAGTGGGAGGCGTCGGTAGAGGCCGATCCGGAGCCGGCGCTCGCAGAGCGGATCGAGGAACGGCGGGGCGCGCCGGGGACATCCGGCTGGAGTGGCGAGTGAGTATCGAAAGTCTAACACCCTCGACACGAGTCGTATGGAGTGCACAATGAGACGAGATCTCTCTCGGCGGCGGTTCGTGGCCGTGACTGGCGGGCTCGCTGCGGTCGGTGTCGCGGGCTGTACGGACGCCGGCGACGACGGCGAACCGGCCGAGGACGACGCTGCCGAGAACGGGGACGAGGAGACCGACGCGGAGCAGCCCCAGGAGGGAGAGGACGACGGGGCCGACGCCGAAGAGGAGGACGCCGCCCCCGAGGGCGAGTACGACAGCGAGGAGGACGTCGAGGTCACCGACGAGGAGGAAGGCGACGTCTCGACGAGCGGCTCGGTGACGGTCGCCGACGGCGCGGAGGTCGACGGTAGCATCGACGCCGGCGGCGACGTCGACATCGGCGCGGACGCGGACGTCGACGGTGACGTAATCAGCGAGGGCAGCGTCACGATCGGAAACGACGCGGATATCGACGGCAACGTCGAGGCCGCAGGCGACGTGACGATCGGCGACGACGTCGACATCGACGGCGACGTGACCGGCGCGACCGTCGAGGAGGGCGCGGACGTGGATATCGACGGCGAGGTCGAAGAGACCGGCTGAGTCGGTCTCGGCCCGCAGCCGGGCCACAGTATAAGGACGGTCCGGCCTATTCTCGCGTATGCACGTGCTGGTGACGGGAGCGACCGGGTTCGTCGGCGAGCGACTGGTAGAGCCGCTGCTCGAAGCGGGTCACGAGGTCCGGGTGTTCGTCCGGGACGCCGCCGACTACCGCGGCCCGCGCGAGGCCGACGTCTACGAGGGCGACCTGCTCGACCCCGAGACGATCCCGCCCGCCTTGGAGGGGATCGACGCGGTCTACTATCTGGTGCACTCGATGAAATCCGGCGGCGAGTTCGAGGAGACCGACCGAAAGCTCGCGGCGAACGTTCGGGACGCGGTGAGCGAGTCGGACGTAGATCGGGTGATCTACCTCGGGGGGCTCGGCGACGAGCGCGACGAACTCTCGGGGCATCTTCGCTCGCGCCGTGAGGTAGAGTACGTCCTAGAGGAGGGGAGCTACGATCTGACGGCGCTGCGGGCGGCGGTGATCATCGGCGAGGAGAGCGCGAGCTTCGAGTTGATCGAGCAGCTCGCCCACCGCCTGCCGGTGATGATCACGCCCCGCTGGGTGCGCACCGACTGCCAGCCGATCGCCATCGACGACGTGATCGCGTATCTCGTCGGCGTCCTCGAAACACCCGAGACCGCCGGAGAGACCTACGAGATCGGCGGCCCGGACGTGCTCTCCTACCAGTCGATGCTCAAGACGACCTCCGACCTGCTCGGTAAATCGCTCTACATCCTGCCCGTGCCCGTCCTGACGCCGCGGCTGTCGGCCTACTGGGTCGGGCTGGTGACGGACGTGCCCCGCGAGGTAGCCTACCCGCTCGCCGCGGGGCTGAAAAACCCCGTCGTCGTGACCGACGAACGAATCCGTCGGATCGTGCCGCTGGATCTCACCAGCTTCGAGACGGCGGTCTCGCGGGCGCTGGGGCACGAGTGATGGAAGCGCGGGAAGAGCCGGAGTTCGGCGAGGCCTGGACCTACGAGAGCATCGTCAGCGCGCTGCCCGGCGTCGACCTCTCGGATCGGGTGGCCGTGGCCTTCCAGCTCGTCCTCTTTCAGATCGGCGTGATCGCCTTCGCCGTGATCTACGACGCGTGGACGGCGTTTCTCGCGGGCACCGCCGCCGTCATCGTCGCCGCGGGCGGGAGCGTGATGATGCTTCGGATGGGCGCGCTCGTTCGCTCCGTGTCGGTCTCGCCGGCCTACCGGAAGATGCTGTTCGGCTCGAACATCGAGGTCGTCCTGAGCGTGCTGGCGTTCATCGCGCTCGTGACCTACCTGTTCGTCGTCGACCCGCGCCAGTCAGCCACGCCGCTGCTGAACGAGCTGTTCGGCCCCGAACCGCCGATGGTGCTCGTCTATTTCACCCTGCTCGTGCTCTGGGACCTCTGTTACCGGATCGGGGTGAGCTGGTGGATCGGCGTCGTCTCGCTGTGGCGGGCGATCCGCCACCCGGTCGACCCCGAAATCGCCGCCACGCTCGGGCACGTCGACCGGCTGAACGTCGGCTTCGGCCTGCTGCAGGTGATTCTCGTCCCCTTCGTGATCGATCACCCGTCGCTGGTCGTCGCGCTCGCCGGACACATCCTCGCGGTGACGACGTTCTCGGGGCTGTCGTATCTGATCGCAAAACGCAGGCGCAACTAGCTCGACTTGATCTCGCGGAACTGAGCGAGGAGGTCCTCGGTCGAGTCCCCCGAGTCGAACTCGAGCGTGCCCCGATAGACCCGCCGGTCGTCGTCGAAGTCCGTCTCGACGGTCGTGTTCTTCTTCTCGCGGCGCTCGTGTTCGTCGTTATCGTAGGCACCCATTGACATTGCGAACCACACTCAACCTTGGAAACCCCGGATTATTAATGTAACGGACGGTCACGATCCGCGGCCGACAGCGTAAACCGGCCCGCGCCCGTAGAGTGGGCGTGGCCCGCCCGCTTCGCTTTCGACACTCCCCCCAATCGTGGACCCCCGACCGTCTCGACCGTGATCTGCTTCGCTCGCTCGACGGGGCGATCGGCGCGCGCTGCTCTCGACCGTGGTACACGCCCGCAAACGGCTACGAGGCGCGTCGCTTCGACATGGACAACGGCGACACCGCCCTGTTTATCTGGAACGACGATGGGGCCTACTGGCTCGGCAACACCGAGACGCCGAGCGCGCTCTGGCGCACCGAGAAGTACACCTTCGACGAGGTCCCCTTTCCCATCGCGCGCTGGGCACAGCGCGAACTGCTCGCCGAACTCCACGAGGAGGAGCCGTGGCTCGCGGACTACCCGCACCTCTCGTGGTTTTTCCTCCCGGTCTTCTGCTCGAAGGACGGCCGCGAGACGACGCGCGCGTTCTTCCGCGAGCACGCGGCGGGCTTTCCCGACGCCACCCGCGAAGAGGCCTGTGCGTTCTACGAGGCGGCTCTCAATCGGGGCGTTCTCGATCCCTATCGGTACACGATGGCGAGCAAGCTCGGGACGAGCAGCCAGCTCGATCCCGTCCGCATGAGCGCGACGATGAGCGAGTTCACCGTCGCCGACTTGCTCGCCGAGGCGGGCTACGAGATCACACCGGAGATCGAGGTCACCACCGGCCACTCGATCGATTTCCGTGCGGAGACGAACGGAACGGGGTCACTCGTCGAGGTGACCCGGCCCCTGCCGCCGACGCGCCGGACGGCGAACACGGCCGTCGCCGCCGTCAGGGAGACCGCCAGAACCAAGACGACCGGCCAGCTCGCCGACCACGGGGGCGGGATCACCCTGCTGGTGGACTGTTCGTCGTTCCGAGACGACGAGTGGGCGCAGGTCCGTGGAGAACAGCCGTCGGTCGGCCACCGCCCCGCGGTCGTCTTCCGCGCCCGGCCCTCCGGGCGGATCGAGGCCTACGCCAAGGGATCGCTTCCGGTCAAACTCGACCGGGCGATCGAGTGGTACTAGAAGGAGACGGGAACGTGACCGTCGGTTCCGGGCGGCTCGGGATCCCGGTCGGTGTACCCCTTGCGACCGATCGCCTCGCTTCCCAGCCCGGCGTACACCGCGTAGCGGGCTTCCTCGGCGCTCTCGAAGGTCTCCTCGCCGGCGACGCCCAGCGCGTCACCGACCGTCTGTGAACCGCCCGCGAGCCTGATCTTCTTCTCGCCGTAGCGCTCGATCAGGTCACCCGTCGTCGCGGGATAGCTCTCCTCTTCGAACAGCGTTCCGGTGCTGGTGTAACACATCGTACCCCGACCTGTGTGAACGATAATTATAACGATTGTCCATAATGTTCCTTTGACTCCTCTAGGCGTATAATGCAAAAGCCTTGGATGGGGGGCGAGTAGCGGGGGATATGGTGTACGCGGACCTGCACGTCCACACGACGGCCTCGGACGGCGCGATGGCGCTCGCGGCGGTTCCCGAAGCCGCCCGGCGTGTCGGCGTGGAGGTCGTCGCGATCACGGACCACGACCGGCCCCACCCGGATCTGAATGGGCCAGTGATCGAGCGCGAGGGCGTGACCCTGATCCGGGGCGTCGAGCTTCGGGTCGACTCGCCGAAGGGCGCGGTCGACCTGCTGGGCTATGGGGTCCGCGAAACCGCGGCGATCCGCCGGCTGGTCGAGCGGATCCAGGAAAACCGGATCGAACGCGGCGGCGAGATCATCCGCCGGGTCGAAGCTCGGCTGGGGATCGATCTGGATCTCGAACCCGCCGCCGGTCTGGGCCGGCCCCACGTCGCCCGCGCGATCGACGAGCACCCCGCGTCGGGCTACGACTACGAACGGGCGTTCGCGGAGCTGATCGGTGCCAGCGGTCCCTGTTACGTCCCCCGCGAGATCCCCGGCTTCGAGTACGGGGTGGACGTCCTCCGCGAGGCCTGTGCGCTCGTCGGGCTCGCTCACCCCTTCCGATATCCCGATCCCGAACGCGCGCTCTCGCTGACCACGGAGCTCGACTGCGTCGAGCGGTGGTACCCCTACGGCCGGCCCGTCGACACCGACCTCCTGGAGGGCGTCATCGAGGAGAACGGACTCGTCCCCACGGGCGGCAGCGACGCTCACGACGACCGGCTCGGACGGGCCGGACTCGACGAGGAAGCCTACCGGGCCGTCGAGCGGCGATTGTCGTAAACGGAGCCTTCAACAGTCCGGGGCGCCTACCAGCGGTATGCGCTGTCACTACTGCGAGCGCGAAGCCGCCGTCAGCGCGGAATCGGACGGGGTCCGGGTCGGTCTCTGCGAGGAACACTTCCAGGAACGGCTCGAAGAACTCGCCGAAAGCGAGGAGCTGGCGGAGCTCCAGCGGCGGCTGAACGTCGATCGGGAGGGTTAGATGCGACTCGCGTCGACGTCGATGGCGTCGACGGGACAGACGTCCACACACAGCATGCAGTCGATACACTGCGCTTCGTTGGTCGGATCGGCCTTGATCTCGCTTTCGGGATGGCCCGGCGTGT
>JAWARX010000054.1:0-10528 GCA_038893155.1 Halalkalicoccus sp. | reverse complement strand
GGTGGACACCCCCGTCTCCGAGTTCGGCGGGCTCGACCACCTCGTGACGAGCGCGGGCGGGCCGCCGAGCGGGCCCTTCCTCGGCACCGAAGAAGAGGACTGGTACCACGCCTACGACCTGCTCGTGATGAGCGTCGTTCGGCTCGTCAAGGAGGCCGCACCGCACCTCCAGGAGGGCGGCGGCACGATCGTCACGATCACGTCTCGGAGTGTCAAGGAGGCGATCGACTCGCTGGTGCTCTCGAACTCGGTGCGCATGAGCGTCATCGGGCTCGAAAAGACCCTCTCCCAGGAGCTCGCCCCCGAGGTCCGGGCGAACGCCGTCCTGCCGGGTCCCCACGAGACGGCGCGGATCCGCGAGCTGGTCGATCAGGCCGTCGAGCGTGGCGATTACGACTCCTACGAGGAGGGCCTCGCCGACTGGAGCGACGGGATTCCGCTCGAACGGATCGGCGACCCGATCGAACTCGGCGATACCGTCGCGTTCCTCTCCTCGCCGCTTTCGGGCTTCGTAAACGGCGTCGCGGTCCCGATTGACGGCGGGGCGGGGGCGTCGAACCTCTAATCCATCGGAACGGTTAAGAGGAGTTAGTTCTAAAGATAGAATAGTCAGATCCAGAACACCAGTGGGCCTGGATCGCGCAGCTGCTTCAGATGAACCCTGGCAGCGTTGAAGCTACTAGCGGTGTTTCAGAAGTACTCTTATGAGTTTGAAACCAGCTAGCCTGCCGTTCTAAACGGTTTTTTAGACGAACCCTTGTGGGGTAGAATGTATCGGTCCCGGTCGGTTCTGCGACTGTTATAATACAGTCGCTCAACTGAAGGGGTTCGATCCGAGCGTAACGTAGCCGACCGTTGCTACAGTCTGCGCTTGGATCGTAGACGGCAGGCAGACGTAGCTACCGCACTACATCTGTAGCAAAGTCATGCGGTCATCGAACACCACCAAATGACCGACGACACAGACCAAAACGAGACGATCAAGTTGTCAGCCGAGGTAGAGTGGCGACGCGGAATCAACGAGGGTCGAATCAAGTTAGTATGCAAGGTGTCAAGGTTGGCACTTGCAGGTTGTCGCTGCTGGTATCTTCACCGTTATGTGAGATACTGCCTCCCTGATTTTTTGGCTGTGGTTTACGACGACATTCACCAGCGCCGCCGGTTTCCAAACAAACTTATTTCATGCTACGAATCACCAAGCCATGAAACACGTCGATTTCGACGAGGCCGAGACCTACGAACCCGAGAAGGGGTGGGCTCGACGCGCGCTCGCCGGCAGCGAGGAGTTCACCTTCGAGTGGTTCGAGAAGCCGCCCGGACACAGCTCGCCGATGCACGACCACGCAAACGAGCAGGTCTGTCTCTGCCTGGAGGGCGAGCTGGTCGTCCACACCGAAGAGGAGACGGTCACCCTGGGCGAGTACGACTCCGTGTGGCTCGATGGATGGGAGTCCCACCGGGTCGAGAACACGAGCGAGGAGCGCGCGGTCGGGCTGGACGTGTTCGCGCCCGGTCGCTCCTTCGACTTCTGGACCGATCGGGAATGAGCGCGAACTACCTCGCGCGCACCGCGGCCGGCCGACCCCTGCTCGGCGACGAGGCGGGGTTCGTTCCGCTGTCCGCGGCCGGGTTCGAGAGCGTCGAGGAGGCCCTGCCCGCCGCGGCGGCGGGCGAACTGCCCGCACCGGACGATCTCCCCGCCCGGCGCGTCCCCGCCGAGAAGCTTGCGTTCGGACTCCCGATCGCCCGAAAAGCGCTCGGGAAGTGCTGGGGGATCGGGCTGAACTACGAGGAGCACGCGGGCGACCTCGGCGAGGATCGTCCGGAGGAGCCGGCGAGTTTTATGAAGCCCAAAACGGCAGTAACGGGCCCCGGCGGGCCGATCCGGCTGCCGCCGCGCGACGAGACCGAGCGCGTCACGGCGGAGGCCGAACTCGCGGTGCTGATCGGGAAGACGGGGAGCGACGTCGAGGATCCGGACGGGCTGATCGCGGGCTACCTGCCGGTGATCGACATGACCGCAGAAGACGTCCTCGAGAGGAATCCGCGATTCCTCACGCGCGCGAAGAGCTTCGACACCTTCCTCGTCCTCGGCCCGACGATCGCGGTGCCCGACTCGCCGCCGGCGTTCGACGAGCGGGCCGTCCGAACCGAGCGAAACGGCGAGACCGTCGCCGAGAACACGATGGACCACATGCTGTTTTCGCCGGCCGAACTCCTCACGTTCCACTCGCGGGTGATGACCCTCGAGGCCGGCGACCTGATCAGTACGGGCACGCCCGGCGCGGGCGTGATCTCGCCGGGCGATACGGTACGGGCGGACGTCGAGGGGATCGGGTCGGTCGAAGCCGACGTCGTTTAGTCGTCGGTGGGCGACGGGTCGACGGCGTCGATCCGCCGTCCACCGTTGTCGCCGAAACCGGCGCTCAGCAGGCGTGTCATCGCCTCCTCGACGGTCTCGTCGGTCTGCTCGACCTCTTCGGGGTCGACTTCGATCACGTAGCCCGTCGTGACGTTCGGCGCGGTCGGCATGAACAGGAGGAGCTTGCCGTCGTCGGTTTTCTTGCCCGTTTTGAAGGCGGTCACGCGCGCGCCCATCCACGTCGTGATCTTGACCGGCTCCTTGAGTTCCGCGTTCCCCGAAACCGCGGTCTCGATGGCCAGCTGCGAGGCGTTGTACACCACGCGGAGGACGGGGATGCGGTTGATCGCCGTGTCCACCCAGCGGCTGACGAGCGCGCCCGCCGCGGTGCGCATCACCATCCCCGTGAGCGCGACCGCGAGGACGAACACCGAGAGGGCGGCGGCGACCCGGACGATCGGGTCCTCGATGACGCCGACCAGCGGGAGGCCGGCGACGAACAGGAACAGCCACGCGGCGGCGTAGAGCGTCACGAAAACCGGGACCAGAACCACCAGCCCGCTCGCGACATCGCGCTTCCACTCGGCCATCGCGTCGGGGTAGTAGGCGGACGGTTAAGAACGTGCTGGGCGATCCAGGGGGCAACTACTCGCTCGCGTCCTCGACGCGTGCTGCCTGTTTCTCTAGCTCGGCGGCGAGCGTCCGAGCCTGCTCGGCCGACAGGGTGACGCTGTCGGCGTGGGCCGGCAGGTGCTCCAGATCGGTGTTGTCGAGTTCGAGCTGCAGCGAGACGTGATCGGGGTCCTCGCGGGACGCGGTGACGTTCAGGATCGCGAGCGCCTCGTCGCTCCAGCCGTGGCCCTTCGCCTCGCCGTCCAGCAGGTCGAACGTCGTGTAGGCGTTGACCTTCATGATGCGGTCGGGCATGGTGAGGCAGAGACCGTCGAGGCACTTAGCGCCCGCGAACCGCCCGTCGCCGGTCCCCGGACACGACGGCTGGCGTATGTTTTAGGTCGCCCTAAAACCGAAGGATTTACATCTTTTAGGGTGGCCTAAAAAATTGCATGCCCAACGACCGAGCGGGACCGAGGAGAAGCGGGTCGGCCGTCCGAAGCGGACGATCGCCCTCGAACGAGACCCTACTCCGGCAGCAAGCCGGCAGGGAGTCGAACGCCCGGACCTACCCGCGTCACCTGCAGTTGGCGATCGAGCGGGCACGCGGGACGGTCGTCGAGGACGTCGACGGGAACACCTACTACGACTGTCTCGCGGGCGCGGGCTCGCTCGCGCTCGGACACAACCATCCCGCGGTGTGTGAGGCGATCGAGCGGGCCCTCGAACGCGAGCGGGCGATACACACCCTCGACATCACCACGCCCCAGAAGGAGGCGTTCGTCGACCGGCTGTTCGAGTCCCTACCGGAGAGCTTCGCCGAGGGCGCGAAGATCCAGTTCTGCGGGCCCGCCGGCACCGACGCCGTCGAGGCGGCGCTCAAGCTCGTCAAGACCGCGACGGGCAACAGGAGCCTCCTCGCGTTCCGCGGGGCCTACCACGGGATGACCCACGGCTCGCTCAGCCTCACCGGCGACACCGGGCCGAAAGAGGCGATCCCGGGGCTGATGGCCGACGTCCATCACCTGCCCTATCCCCGCGAGCGGCGGTGCCCGTTCGGGATCGGCGGAGAGGAAAGCGGACGGATCGGTGCGAAGTACGTCGAGCGCCTGTTCGAGGACCCGAACAGCGGGATCGTCGACCCGGCGGGGATGATCCTCGAACCCGTCCAGGGCGAGGGCGGGGTCGTGTCCGCGCCCGACGGGTGGCTTCGGGAGATTCGGCGGGTCACGCGCGAGCACGAGGTCCCGCTGATCGTCGACGAGATCCAGACCGGGCTCGGCCGAACCGGCGAGCGATGGGGGTTCGAGCGGGCCGGAATCACCCCCGACGTCCTCACCCTCTCGAAGGCGATCGGAGGGGGGCTGCCGCTGGCGGTCGTCGTCTACGACGAGTCGCTCGACGTCTGGGAGCCCGGGGCTCACGCGGGGACGTTCCGCGGCAACCAGCTCGCGATGGCCGCCGGTCGGGCGGCGATCGAGCACGTCCTCGAAAACGATCTCGACGAACACGCGGCCACGATGGGCGAGCGCCTCCGTGCGGGCCTCGAGCGGGCCGGGCGCACGAGCGACGCGATCGGCGACGTCCGGGGTCGGGGGCTGATGCTCGGCGTCGAGGTCGTCGATCCGGACGCCGAACCGGACGACCTGGGCTGTCATCCGGTCGATCCGGACGCCGCAACGTGGATCCAGCGAGAGTGCCTCGATCGCGGGCTGATCGTCGAGCGCGGCGGGCGTCACGGCGCGACCGTCCGGTACCTCCCGCCCCTTACCGTCTCGAGCGAGGAGGTAGACGCGATAGCAGGGATCTTCGAGGAGGCGACGCTCGCGGCCGAGGGAAGCGACGAAACCGCGGAGGTGGTCGGGTGACCCCCACCGAGTCCGACCCGGACGAGCTGTTCCTCGGAACCGGGCCGGGGGCGACGGCCTATCGGGAGGCGATGGAGCGGGCCACGGGGGCCATCCTCGACGTGACCGACCGCGAGACGCCCTACGTCGGCGACGCACCCGACGAGCACGAGGGGCGTCTCGGGAGGCTCGATCCGCTTCCCGAGGACGGGCGAGGGCTCGCGACGGCCATCGAAGAGGTCGGCGAACACGTGCTCTCGCGGTCGGTCGACCCGTCGGATCCGCGCTGTGTCGCCCACCTGCAGTGTCCGCCGCTGATCCCCGGCCTCGCCGCCGAAGCGATGGCGACGGCGCTGAACCAGTCGCTCGACTCGTGGGACCAGAGCCCCGCCGCGACGCTCCTGGAGGAACGGTTGATAGAGGAGCTCTGCGGACTGTTCGGCTACGAGAGCGGCGACGGCGTCTTCACGAGCGGCGGCACCCAGTCGAATCTGATGGGGCTGTTGCTCGCGCGGGAACGCCACTGTCGCGAGGCGTTCGACCGATCGCCGCGCGAGGCGGGCCTCCCGCCGGAAGCCGACTCGCTGCGGATCGTCTGCTCGGCGGCCGCCCACTTCACCGTCCGGCAGGCGGCCGCCCAGATCGGTCTCGGGGAGGAGCGCGTCGTGAGCGTCCCGACCGACGACGGCGACGCGATGTCGATCGAGGCGCTGGACCGCACGCTTGCCGACCTCGAAGAGCGGGGGCTAGAGCCCTTCGCGGTCGTCGCCACCGCCGGCACGACCGACTTCGGGGCGATCGACCCTCTCGGAGCGATCGCAGATCGAGCCGACGACGACGGGCTGTGGTTTCACGTCGACGCGGCCTACGGCGGCGCGCTCGCGCTGAGCGACGCCCACCGCGGGAAGCTCGCGGGGATCGAACGAGCCGACTCGCTCGCGGTCGACTTCCACAAGCTGTTCTACCAGCCGATCAGCTGCGGCGCGTTTCTGCTTCGCGACGGAATGGATTTCGAACTGATGGGGCGCAACGCCGCCTACCTCAACCCCGAGGCCGACGACGAGCGGGGCGTCCCGAACCTCGTCGCGAAGTCGCTGCAGACGACCCGCCGGTTCGACGCGCTCAAGCCCTACGTGACGTTCCGGGCGCTGGGTCGCGAGCGGTTGGCCGGACTGATCGAGTACACGATCGACCTCGCGGAGGCCGTCGCCGAGCGGCTGAGAGACGACCCGGCGTTCGAACTCCTTCACGAGCCGACGATCAACACCGTCGTCTTCCGATACCGACCCGTCGAAGTTCCCGACGGCACCTCCCGCGAGGAGTGGACCGACCGCCTCAACGCCGAGATCAGGAGGCGGCTGCTCGCCTCGGGCGAGGCGGTCGTCGCCCGGACCGAGGTCGACGGGGTGACGAGCATCAAGCTGACGCTGCTCAACCCGCGGACGACCCTCGGGGACGTCGAGGCGATCACGGAGGCGATCCGCGAACACGGGACCCGAATCGAGGCCGAACGAGGGGTGGTAGCGTGAACCCCGACGGGATCGCGTCGGAGGCGGCGATCCACGCCTACCTGAACTGCTACCTGCGCGAGACCGGCGACGGCGAGGTGGTAGAGCTCGACGACCCCGCCATCGACGCCGGAATCGATCGCGCGATCGCCTGCGAACTCCCGGAGCGGGGGATCGAGCTGCTCGTGCCGCTGGCCTACCGGTCGCCGACGGGGCGCCATCGCTTCGCGCTGCCCGGGTACTACCGTGCCGGCGGGGAGCGGTTCGCCCTCGACCTGGGGACGCTGGCCGCGCTGACCGCCGGTTCGATCGCTCGCTCGCGGGACGCCGAGGCGACCGACGAGCTGCTGTATCACGTGCTGGACAGCCGGCGGGCGATCGAGCGGTTCGTCCGAGCGCGCGCCGGCGACGACCGCCTCGACGCCACGGAGTGGACCTTCCGGGACGCCGAGCAGTCGCTGGTCTTCGGCCACCTGCTGCACCCGACGCCCAAGAGCCGCGAGGGGATCGCGCCACACGACGCCCAGCGGTACGCGCCCGAGCTCCGGGGGTCGTTCCCGCTGTCGTACGTACGGGCGGATCCGGCGTTGCTCGAGGAGGGGTCGGCCCGCGAGGAGCGCGCGAGCGCCTGGGTCCGCGGGGCGCTCCGTGATGATCCCCACGTCCCCGACGGGTTCTGCGAGCGACACGCCGACGACGCGCTGGTACCGCTGCATCCCTGGCAGGCGGATCACCTGCGGCGCCAGCCCCGCGTCCGGCGGCTGATCGAGGACGACGAGGTAGCGTTCCTCGGCGAGGTGGGACGGCCCTTCTACCCGACCTCGTCGGTTCGGACGCTGTACGCTCCCGACGCGCCGTTCATGGTCAAGGGCTCGCTCGCGGTGCGGATCACCAACTCCGTGCGGACCAACAAACGTCTCGAGCTCGAACGCGGCGTCGCGGTCGCCGAGCTGCTCGACGCCGGGCTGGCCCGGGAGATCGACCGGCGGTTCCCCGACTTCGAGGTCGTCCGCGACCCGGCGTACCTCACCCTCGGCGGCGAGCTCACGGAGGGCGAGGAGTCCGGTTTCGAGGTCGTCTTCCGGGAGAACCCCTTCCGGGACGAGGACGCCGAAAACGTCGCGCCCGTGGTCGACCTCTGCCAGGACGGGATCGACGGTCCCTCGCGGCTCGCCCGACTGGTCGAGGAGGTCGCCGCGCGCGAGGGAGTCTCGACCGCCGACGCCGCCGAAGAGTGGTTCCGGCGCTACCTCGCGACCGCGATCCGGCCCGTCCTCTGGCTCTACCTCGCGTACGGGATCGGCCTCGAGGCCCACCAGCAGAACGCCGTCCTCTCGGTCGAGGAGGGCTACCCCGACGGGTTCTACTACCGCGACAACCAGGGCTACTACTTCGCCGAGTCGACCTACCCGGCGGTCGACGACATGTTGCCCGGCGTCGGCGCCCGTGCCGACACGCTCGTGTCCGACGCGGTCGCCGACGAGCGGATCCGCTACTACGTCGTGTTGAACAACGCCTTCGGCGTGATCAACGCACTGGGGACCGCCGGCTTCCTCGACGAGCGCCGGCTCCTCTCGCTGCTGCGCGAGGAGCTCGAATCGCTCCGGGAGTTCGACCGGCCCGAGTCCTCGTTGCTCGAGAGCCTGCTCGCCGAGCGCCGCCTGCCCTGCAAGGCGAACCTGCTGACGCGCGCCCACGGGATGGACGAGCTCGTCGGCGAACTGGAAACCCAGTCCGTCTACACGGACGTTCCCAACCCGCTGGTGACCGAACTGGAGGCACACGTATGACCGATCCACGCACGATCCGAACGGAGTACGATCACCACGTCTACGACGATCGCATCGACCGCACGATATCGTTCCGGCCCGCGACGGCCGACCGGGACCTCGGACGGCTACACCGCTGGTTGAACGCCGAGCACGTGCTGCCGTACTGGGCGCTCGACGAGCCGCTTCCCGCCTTCGAGCGGGCGCTGTCCGGGAAGCTCGACGACGAGCACCTGACTCCCTACGTGGGCTGTCTGGACCACGTCCCGATGAGCTACTGGGAGGCCTACTGGGCGGGCGAGGACCCGCTGGCGAACCACTACGAGGCCCGCCCCTCGGACCGTGGGATCCACCTGCTGATCGGCCCGCCGGAGTACCTCGGGCAGGGCTACGCCGCCCCCCTGCTGCGGGAGATGACGGCCCTCCAGTTCGTCCACCCGGAGGTCGAGCGCGTCGTCGCCGAACCCGACGCCCGAAACGGCCGGGCGATCGCCGTCTTCGAGGACTGCGGGTTCGAACCGCGCTTCGCGTTCGAGTTCCCCGAGGAGGACAAGGAGGCGCTGCTCGTGACCTGCGACCGGGATCGCTTCGAACGCCGGCGACGGCGCGAGCGGGAGGGAGCCCGATGAGCGACCCCTACGACGTCGTCGGAGTCGGGATCGGGCCGTTCAACCTCGGGCTGGCCGCGCTGCTTGACGGGGTCGAGGACGTCGACGCGCTCTTTCTCGAACAGGAGGGGTCGTTCGGCTGGCACGAGGGGATGCTGATCGACGGGGCGACCCTGGAGGTGCCGTTCCTCGCGGACCTGGTGACGATGGCCGACCCGACCAGCCCCTACAGCTACCTGAACTTCCTGAAAGAGCAAGATCGGCTCTACGAGTTTTACTTCTACGAGACGTTCCAGATCCCCCGCGAGGAGTACAACGCCTACTGCGGGTGGGCCACAGAGCGCCTCGATAGCTGTCGGTTCGGCCGCCGCGTCACCCGGATCGCAGACGACGGTGACGCCTTCCTCGTGGAGGCGCGCGATCCCGAGACTGGTACGGAGAAGCGCTACCGTGCGCGAAACGTCGTCAGCGGGATCGGCAGCCGTCCGTACGTCCCCGAGGGACTGCGAGGCCATTCCGAAGAGGACGTCTTTCACTCGGCACGCTACATGGACCGGCGCGATCGCTGTCTCGACGCCGAGGGGATCACCGTCGTCGGCTCCGGGCAGAGCGCCGCCGAGGTCTTCCTCGATCTCCTTCGGGCTCAGCCCTCGAACGACTACCGCCTCGACTGGCTCACCCGCTCGGAGGGCTTTTTCCCGATGGAGTACTCGAAGCTCGGCCTCCAGCACTTCACCCCCGAGTACGTCGACTACTTCTACGACCTGCCGCGGGAGACGAAGGCGGACCTGCTGGCCGAGCAGGACCTGCTGTACAAGGGGATCGACCCGGGAACGAGCGAGGCGATCTACGACCTGCTCTACGAGCGCTCGATCGGCTCGACCCCGGAGGTCGGGATGCTCGCGAACAGCGAGGTACGGGGGATAGACGAACTGGAGGATGGATACCGGCTGCGCTGCGAGCAGCGCCAGGAGGGGACCCGGTTCGACCACGAGAGCGAGGTCGTCGTGCTGGCGACGGGCTACCGGCGGCCGCGTCCCGAGTTCCTCGCCCCGATCGAGGATCGCATCGGAACCACCGACGACCGCCCCGAGGCGCGCCGGGGCTACCGACTGCGGACGGAGGGGCTTCCCGGCGAGGTGTTCGTCCAGAACGCCGAGCTCCACACCCACGGCGTCGGCGCGCCCGACCTGGGGCTGGGCTGTCACCGCAACGCCGTCATCGCCAACGCGGTCTGTGGCCGCGAGGTCTACCCCGTCGGCGAGGACACCGTCTTCCAGGACTTCTCCGTCGAACAGTTCGCGAACCACGCCCCCGCGCGCGTGCTCGACGAGCCGCGCACACCCCTCACCCGGGAGGACTGACTACCATGACCACGACACCGACGCACGATCACGACCACGACACCGAAACGACCGACCGGACCGACACGGACGCGCTGACGCCGGCGATCTGGCGGACCGTCGAGCGCCGCCTGCTCCGCAAGATGCTCGAGGAGTTCGCCTACGAGGAGCTGATCGAGCCCGAGCCCCACGACGGTCGCTACCGCCTCGAGTTCGACGGGGCGACCTACGAGTTCGAGGCCGAAAAGCGGCTGTTCGACAGCTACAGCGTGGACGCAGACTCGATCCGTCGACGGGCTGACGGCGGATGGAACCCGGCTACCGACCCCATCGAGTTCCTCTTCGACGCCCGCGAGCGGATGGGCGTCTCGGAGATGACGACCGGCCACCTCGTCCGAGAGTACCGAAACACGCTGCTCGCGGACGCTCACATCGAGGTGCGCCGGCGCCGCGATCCGGGGCTCGACCCCGAGGAGCTC
>JAWARX010000053.1:0-10550 GCA_038893155.1 Halalkalicoccus sp. | reverse complement strand
CCTTGCCGCTGCCGTCTGTGGCGAACGGCTCGATCGCGATCACGTCGCCGGCTTCGAGGGTCGTGCTCTGGGAGACCCCTCGATTGGGGATACTCGGCTCGGTGTGCTGGTCCCAGTGGCCCAGGCCGTGGCCCGAGAGATTTACTACAGGATTGAAGCAGTAGCCCTCGATGGCTTCCTCGATCGCCCGCCCGAGTTCGCCGGTTTCGACCCCCGGTTCGACGAGGTCGATCGCGGCCTCCAATGCTTCTGCGGGTGCTTCGGTGAGATCGGCGTGGCCCGCGAGATCGATCGTGGTCGCGGTGTCCGCGAGCCAGCCCTCACAGTGGACGCCGATGTCGATGTTGATCAGCTCCTCGCCGAACGTCGCCTCGTCGTCGGCGCTCGGGGTCGCGTGGGCGGCCTCCTCGTCGATCGAGATGTTCACCGGGAAGGCGGGTTCGCCGCCGAGTTCGCGGATCCGGTCCTCGGCGTACTCAGCCACTTCGAGATGCCTCGCGCCGACCGCGACTCGGTCCGCCGTTTCCTCCCGCACTTTCGCGAGGATCTCGCCGGCCTCGCGGTGTTTCTCGTGCGCCTCGCTTTCCAGTTCGATGCGGCTGCTGGGCATGGTTTTCCTTCCGGTGTGGGGCAGATAGGGGTTGCGTCTTTCGCTCCCGAGCGGTATATATCGCTCTACACCGCTCTTAGCAACGGTTTACGTCCCGATCGTTCGATCTCCACCGGCTACCGATGTCGACACAACAGACCGGTCCCGACCACCACCGCATCGAGGCCGACGACTGGAATCGGATCTACGTCGTCGGGGACGTCCACGGCTGTCTGTCGGAGCTCGAAACGCTCGTCGAAGCGCTCTCGCCGACCGGGGAGGACCTCGTCGTTTTCGTCGGCGATCTCGTCCGCAAGGGGCCCGACAGCGCGGGCGTCCTCGCGTTCGTCCGCGAGCGCGAGAACTTCCGCAGCGTGCGGAGCAACAACGAACAGAAGCTCCTCGACGGCGAGAAGGACCTATCGGGCCTCGACGAGGCGGATCTCGACTATCTCGAAACGCTTCCGCTGACGATCTCCTGGGAGGGCGCGCTCGTAGCCCACGCCGGGGTCGACCCCCGGAAAGCCCTCGCGGACCAGACCGCCGACGACTTCCTCGAATTTCGCTCGCTCGACCCCGCGGGTAGCTACGACCGCCCGTTCTGGTTCGAGCGCTACGAGGGACCGCCGACGGTGTTTTTCGGCCACACCGTCCTCGCCGAGCCGGTCGATCGCGAGCACGCCGTCGGGCTGGATACGGGCTGTGTCTACGGCAACGCCCTGACGGCCTACGACTGGCACGACGAACGCTTCCTCAGCGTTCCGGTCGAGCGCCCGCTGGTCGACCGCTCCGAGTCGAAGATCGTCACGCCGATCCACCCGCCGGACCCCGACGATGTCCGAGCACGATAGCGCGGACGAGGGCGGCGAGAAGTCGGACGGTCGAGTCGATTCGACTCCCGAGTCCGAGGTCGAGGTCGACCTCGACGATCCGCGATACTACCTCAACCGCGAACTGAGCGAACTCGCCTTCCAGCAGCGGGTGCTCTCGGAGGCCCTCGACGAACGAAATCCGCTGCTCGAACGGGTGAAGTTCCTCTCGATCTTCACGAGCAACATCGACGAGTTCTTCATGAAACGGATCGGCGGGCTGAAACAGCAGCTCGACGCCGGGGTGACCGAGCCGACCGCCGACGGCCGCACGCCACACGAGCAGTGGACCGAAGCCCTCGAAACGAGTCGCGAGATGCTCGCAGAACAGGCCCGCTGTTACCGCGAGGAGATCGAACCCCGGCTCGCCGAGGCGGGGATCCGGATCGTCGACTACGAGGAGCTCCCGACGCGGTATCGGGACGAACTGCGCGAGTACTTCGAGACGTCCATCCTGCCGACGCTGACGCCCCTCACGTTCGACCCGGCCCACCCGTTTCCCTTCATCTCGAACCTGAGCCTCTCGCTTGCGGTGTTGACCCGCCGCCAAGCGGGCGCGGAGGCGAAGTTCTCGCGCGTGAAGATCCCCGGCAACCGCCCGCGGCTCGTCCGGGCGGGCGATACCGACCTGTTCGTCCCGCTCGAACGGCTCGTCGGGGCGAACCTCGATCTGCTCTTTCCCGACGTCGATATCCTCGATTACTCGGCGTTCCGGGTGACGAGAAACGCCGAAGTGAGGCGCAACGAGGAGGTCGCAGAGGACCTGATCGAGACGATCGAGGAGGTGTTGCGCCAGCGCCGCTTCGCGACCGTCGTGCGCCTGGAAGTCGAGTCGGGGGCCCCAAGTCCGTCCGATCCCTGCTGGTCGAGCAGCTCGACATCGACGAGCGCGAACTGTTCGCGGTCGACGCACCGCTCGACTTCGGGCCGTTCATGTCGCTGACCGAGCTCGACCGCCCGGACCTGAAGCTCGATCCGTGGACGCCCCAGCCCCATCCCCATTTTGCGACCGAGGAGCGGGGGATCTTCGAGGAGATCCGTCGCGGCGACGTGCTCGTCCACCACCCGTATCACTCCTTCGAGGGCACCGTCCAGCGATTTCTCGACGCGGCGGCCCACGACCCGGACGTGCTCGCGATCAAGGCGGCGATCTACCGGACCGCGAGCGACTCGAAGGTGATCGAACGCCTGATCGAGGCCGCACGCAACGGCAAACAGGTCGCCGTGATGGTCGAACTCAAGGCGCGCTTCGACGAGGCGGCCAATCTGGAGTGGGTCGAGAAGCTAGAAGAGGAGGGGATCCACGTCGCCTACGGCACGATCGGCTACAAGACCCACACGAAGACGATGCTGGTCGTCCGCGAGGAGGGCGACGACGTCGAGCTCTACTCGCACGTCGCCACCGGCAACTACCACTCCGAGACCGCCAAGACCTACACCGACCTCGGACTGTTGACCGCGGATCGGGCCATCGGTCGGGATCTGGTGAAGCTCTTTAATTTCTTCACGGGCCACTCGTTACACGAATCGTACGACTCGCTGCTGATCGCGCCCAACGGGATACGAGACGGGATCCGCGATCGGATCCGTCGGGAAGCGAGGATCGCAAGAGCGGGCGGCGAGGGCCGGATCGTCGCGAAGATGAACCGACTGGAGGACCCCGAGATCGTCCGCGAACTGTACGAGGCGTCGATGGCCGGCGTCGAGATCGACCTCGTGGTCCGCGACATCTGCCGGCTTCGCCCCGGCCTCGACCCCGTGAGCGAGACCATCCGCGTCCACAGCGTCGTCGGGCGCTTTCTCGAACACTCGCGGATCTTCTACTTCGGGAACGGGGACGGATCGAAGGCCCTCCAGGCGGCCGACGAAACCAGTCTCGGAGGGGATCCCGAGTACTTCATCGGGTCGGCCGACTGGATGGAACGCAACCTCGACAGCCGCGTCGAGGCCGTCGCCCCGATCGAGGACCCCGAGCTTCGAGCGGAGCTGGACGCCGTCCTGCGGATGAACCTCGAAGACAACCGGAAGCGCTGGGTCATGAACGCAGATGGACGCTACGAGCAGTGTCGGCCCGCCGACGGCGAACCGGTGAGAAACGTCCAGCAGCGGCTGATGAACCGGAGTCGAACGGACGCCGAGGCCCAGAACGGGGAGAGCGGCGTGGCGATCGACGCCCGGGCGGAGTAGCCGTCTACGCCCCCTACGCAGGCACGGACAGTGGCGAGGGCGGCGCGGTGGCCGGCGCGAGTGCGGGCGGCACGATCGCCGCCCGCGCGAGCGGGGCGGGGAAAGGCTGGTCTACTGAGCGAGCGGTTCGGGTTCGAACCGCTCGCAATGCGGCCTCGGAGGACATGAAACGGGCGAGACTGACCCGCCAGGGTCAGTCGAGGGCTTTCGTTTGCATGAGATCGCTGTTGTAGGCGCTTCCGGTCTCCCCGTCGCGATCGCAGACGATGATCCCCGCGGTCGAGTCAGTGAGGTCGGCGAACTCCGCGATGGCGCGATTTGCGGCCTCTTGGGCGCTCGCGCCGGCTTCGAGATGGTCTACCGCCTGCCGCGAGAGGGTCACGCGCGCGATGTCCTCGCCCGCGCCCGTCGCGCTCGCGCCGCCGGCGGGCGCACAGTAGAACCCGCCGCCGATCTGGGGAACGTCCCCGACCCGGCCGGCGAGCGCGAGCCAGCGCCCCCCAGTAGAAGTCGCCGCCGCGACGCGCTCGCCGTCGCTCGCGACCGCACCCACCGTATCGTGGTCCTTCGGATCTCCCTTGATCTCTCGTCCCTCCGGGTCCTCGGCGGTTTCGCCGAAGCGCTCTCTCACCCACGCGAGTTGCTCGCGCGGGCCGCCTTCCGGTGGGTTCAGTTCGTTCCATCGCTCGCGCGTGCGCGAAGACCATAGGTCCTCTTCGATGCCGATCCCGTACTCCGCGGCGAAGTCGACGGCGTGAACTCCCGAGAGCATGACGTGGGGCGTCTCCTCCATCACCGTACGTGCGACCTCGACCGCGCGGGCCACGCCGGGCATCGAGCAGGCCGCGCCCGCCGAGCGATCCTCGGTCATGATCCCCGCGTCCGTTCTGATGACGCCGTCGCTCTGGACCGCCCCGCCGATCCCGGCGTTGAACCGGGGCGAGTCCTCCAGAACCCCGACCGCTGCACAGACCGCTTCGACCGGCGTCTCCGCTTTCATACCAGTTCGTGCGGCCGTATCGAGCACCGCCTGTCTCGATTCGGGATCCTCGGGCACGCTCCCGGCTCCGCCGTGGACGATGACGTTCATACCTCGCCGTCCGGGCCGACCGGCTTAACGGTGGTTATCCCCCGTGCCGAAAACATCAATAGATATATGTAATCTGAATGTGTATACGGGAACGAACGATGCACGCGCCGCACGGGCCGGCGGAGTCGTGCGGTTACCGCCGGGTAAGCGCGGGCGATTGCCAACATGTTCGCTGAATTATATATGTTTCTCCCGGCCAGATGATGATGTACTCGGAGCCAACCCATGGAGACCCAAACCCTCGATCCCACGTCCACCGCGGCCCAGTTCGGCACGCCGACCGACGCCGAAGGCTACGACATCGACGCCGACTCGTTCGGCGAGGCCGACGAGAGCACGCTGGCGCAGCTCATGGCCGAACAGACCTGCCTCGGATTCATCTACCACGATCGCCGCGAGTACGAGGCCGCCGTCGAGGCCTTTTACCGCGTCGATCGTCACCAGTTCGCCCACCTCTCCGACGAGGAGGCCTACGAGGCCGCAACGGCCCTGACGGACGCGTTCTGGGCGAAAGACGACGTCGAACAACCGTACATCGACGGCGCGGAGGTCGACCCCGAACTCGACGACGCCGACTGGAGTCCCGTCGAGGACGCCCTCTCGCGCTGCGCGGAGATCGTCGGGATCGATGCCGAATACGCACCGAAGACGACCGAGGCGTGGCGCAACCACAAGACCGGCGGCGACTACTGGACGCCGACGATGATCGCCCAGTCCCACGAGATCGCAGCGGCGATCGGCACGGCCCAGGAGAAACCCAAGTACGGTCGGTCGGGCTACGGTCACCTCGCGACGCGCTACCTGACGGGACTCGAACTCCACGACATGCACACCGAGCGCCACTGGGAGGAGGCTGCGGCGGTCATGACGAAGTACTACGGCAAGATCATCGCCGAACAGGAGGGAGAGCGATGAGCGCGAACGATCGAAGCTTCGAGGCGACCATCGCGGAGGCGAAAGCGCTGCTCGAAGGCCACGACGACGCCGAGTACGAGGCGCTCGCCGCGAGCCAGAAGGCGAACTATCAGGAGGCCCTGGAGTTCCTGCGACGCCTCGAATCGGAGACGGGTTCCGGCGACGGTCGGTCCGCCGTCGGTTCGGAATCGTCGACGGACGCGGACACGGAGACGACCCCGGAGCACGAGGCCCCCGAAATCGAGATCGACAGCGATCTGGAATCGACGATGGGCGACGACGGCGAGCGCGTCGGTCCGTTCGGCGGCGACGACGTGGTCGTCTACGATCCGGACGACGAGGGCGGCTGGCTCTCGATGGACTACGACGTGACGGTCCCGATCGAACGGATGCGATAACGCGGCCCCTGAGACTGGCGGGTCGGCACTCGCGGTGTGGCTCCCTATTTCTCGAACGCCGGCGACAGCCCCACGTGTTTGATTCCGAACTGCTCGTCCGCGACGAACGGGTAGACGCGGGTCTCGACCGCGGCGTCGGCCCGCTCGGAGAGGGCGGGTCGCCACGCCGTACCGCGATCGTTCGTGACCTCCTCGATGTTCTCTCTTGGGGCGCACTCGTCACCGCGAGTCGGATCGCCGGGCGAAGATAGCAACATGAATACATTTTCGGGGACGGAATAGCAGGTCTTTTACCGTCGTTGGCCAACCGACTAGACGATATGAACTACGAGAAGGTCGAGGTTCCCGAGGAGGGCGAGGCGATCGAGTTCGACGGCGAGGAGCTGTCGGTCCCCGACACGCCCGTCATCCCGATCATCTACGGCGACGGCATCGGCGTCGACGTCGCCCCCGCCGCCCAAACGGTCCTTGAGGCCGCCGCCCGAGCCACCGGCCGTGACATCGCTTGGATGCGCGTCTACGCCGGCGAGCACGCCAACGAACAGTACGGCGAGGGCGAACACCTCCCCGAGGAGACCGTACGGGCCTTCGAGCAGTTCCACGTCGGCATCAAGGGCCCGCTCACGACGCCCGTCGGCGCGGGTTTCCGGAGTCTGAACGTCGCACTCCGAAAGGAGCTCGACCTCTTCGCGAACGTCCGGCCCACCTACCACCTCGATGGCGTCCCCTCGCCCGTCAAACACCCCGAGAAGATGGACATGGTCTCGTTCCGGGAGAACACCGAGGACGTCTACGCCGGCATCGAGTGGGAGGCCGGCACCGACGAGGCAGAGCGAGTGCGAGAGTTCGTCGAAGAGGAGATGGACCAGACCGACATCATCCACGACGGTCCCGTCGGCATCGGCGTCAAGCCCATCTCCGAGTTCGGCACCAAGCGATTGGTACGAAGAGCGATCGACTACGCCCTCGAAAACGGCCGCGACTCGGTGACGCTCGTCCACAAGGGCAACATCATGAAGTTCACCGAGGGCGCCTTCCGCGACTGGGGCTACGAGGTCGCAGAAGAGGAGTACGGCGACGAAGTCATCACCGAGGACACCCTCTGGGAGGAGCGCGACGGCGAAGCGCCCGCCGACGCGGTGGTCGTCAACGACCGCATCGCGGACAACATGCTCCAGCAGATCCTCACGCGCACCGACGAGTACGACATCCTCGCGCTGCCGAACCTCAACGGCGACTACCTTTCGGACGCCTGTGGCGCACAGATCGGCGGGCTGGGCATCGCGCCGGGCGCGAACTTCGGCGAGGGGCGGTGTCTCGCAGAGCCCGTCCACGGTAGCGCGCCCAAGTACGCCGGCCAAGACAAGGTCAACCCGACGGCGATGATCCTCTCGGGCCGGCTGATGCTCGAGTACATCGGGTGGGACGACGCGGCGGACCTGGTTCGTGACGCCGTCGAGGAGACGATCTCGGCCGGCACCGTCACGTACGACCTGCACCGCCAGATCGAGGGCGGCGAGAAGGTTGCGACCAGCGAGTTCGCCGACGCGATCGTCGAGAACATCGAGAGTCTCGCGTAACGAACGTATCGGGTTCTCGTAGTACCACGAGAACGTCGGACAGCTTTTCAAACTCTATTCAAAACAATAATCTGACATCGGCGGCCGATCGCCTCGCTCGTGATCGTCGCCCGAATACGTGACTATCACAGGATCGGTCTCTCGTCCGCGAAACGTCGCACGGAGTCGATCTATCGGACTGATACGACCCATGAACGATACACGAGTCGATACGTCACGACGGCGATTCCTCGAACTGATCGGTGTCGGCACGATCGCCGCCGGCGTCGGGCTGGGAACCGTTCACACGGCCAGCGCACAGGACGAGTGGAACGAGGCGGAAACCCCGACTGCGGCGACGCTCTCAGGTGTCGTCGGGACCCGCGAGGGGCCCTACGCCGTCGGCGACGGCGGCGTCGTCCTGGCTCGCCGGGTGAACGGCTGGGAGACGGTCCTGGAGACGGGGCCGACGACCGACGAGAACGAACTCAACGACGTCGCGGTCACCGACGACGGTCGGCACGTCTGGTTCTGTGGCGCCAGCGGCGTCGTCGGCCAGTACGACACGCTGGAGAACCAGCTGACCGACTACTCCGGGCCGAACCCGGAGGGAGCGGGCGAAGACGAGAAGACGAGCACGTGGACGGCGCTCGACGCGGTCGGCGCGGCGGGCGAAGAGCGCGTCGTGCTCGCGAACGGCTCCGGCGAGGTGCTCCCCGGCGAGAAGACCGCCGACGGCGGGATGGACTGGGGGACGGTCGCCGAGCCCGGCGCCGGAACGACGATCAACGGCGTCTCGTTTCACTCGCGCGATGCGGGGTTCGTCTGTGACTCCGAAGGTGCCGTCCACGAGACGGCCGACGGCGGCGAGTCCTGGGAAACGGTCGGCGTTCCGCCAGCCGAGGAGGAGCTCCAGGACGTCGACGCAGTCGACGCAGTCGACGTCTCCGTCGTCGCGAGCAACGGCTTCGTCTACGAGTACGACGGAACCGTCTGGCGGGAGTACGACGTCGGCGGCGAGACGGTGCTCGCGGTCTCGCGGGAAGGCGACGAGGGGCTCGCCGCGGGCGCGAGCGGCTACACGTACGAGCGGATCGCCGGCGGCGAGATCGACTGGGAACAGGCCGACCAGTCGGTCGAGAGCGACCTGCTCGGCGTCGATCTCGACGCCGTCGGGAGCTTCCCCGACGCCGCGGTCGGGACCGGCGGAACCGCGATCGAGCGCGGGAGCTACGCGGCGCTGCCACAGACGCTCGAACTCTCGAAGGACGTCCCGGCGCCGATCGAGTACGAGATCGACCTCGTCGAGGGCTGCGAGCTCGAGGTGGTCGAGGGCGACGCGACCGTCGAGGGCTGTACGGTAAGCGGGACGCTGGGCAACGGGGAGACACATCGCTTTGACCTCGCCGGACGGATCGCCGACTTCGAGGTCTCTCGGGGGCCGCTGCCGCAGTTGAACGCCGCGTTCGGCGATCCCGAGTTCGAACTGTTCGACGTCACACCGCTCCGGCTCGCGGACCGCGAGTGGCGCGAGGCCGACTCGCCGGTCGAGAGCGCGCTGTACGGCGTCGCCGCGGGCGCCGTTCCGGTCGCTGCCGGCGAGGGCGGCCGGATCCTCCGCCGGGAGGACGACGGGTGGTTCGTCGTCGAGGAGGCGGGTCCCGCGGGCCAGTCGAACCCGCTGAACGACGCGGCCGCGACCGCGGAGGGCGGCGCGGTCTGGGTCGCCGGCGGCAGCGGGGCGATCGGCCGGTACGACGTGAGCGAGGACGACCTCGAGGACTACACCGCGCCCGAGGTCGAGGGAAGCGACGGCGACGTAGAGGAGAAGACGAGCACGTGGGAGGCCGTCGCGGTCGGCGGTGCCGCCGGCGAGGAGCGAGTGGTCCTGCTGAACGGCTCGGGCGAGGCGCTGCCCGGCGAGTACACCGGAGAGGGCGTCGAGTGGGGCCAGGTCGTCGAGCCCGGCGGCGGCTCCAGCATCGTCGGCGGGTCGTTCCTCCCCGGACGCGACGGGACCGTCTACGCCTCCGATACGAACTCGCAGGTGTACCGAAGCGACGACGCCGGCGAAAGCTGGGAGACGATCGGCGTCGAGGGCGCGTCGGTCGCGATGACCGACGTCGCCGCGGCCGACGCCGACGACGTCAACGCCGCGGGCGGCGACGGTTCGATCTTCCGATACAACGGCGCCGTCTGGACGAAACTGGATGCGGGCGGGAACGCCCTGTCGGGGATCGACCGCTGGCTCGATCGCGGCGTGGCCGCCGGTGGGGCCGGCACGGCGTTCACCCGGACGCTGTACGGCTGGGAAGCCGACGAGACGCCGATCGAGGCCGGTCTGCGGGACGTCGCCCTCGCGGACACCGCACTCGACGTGGCGGTCGGCGAGGGCGGGACGATCCTCGAACGCGGGCGACGCTAGCCGGCGACGTCTTCGATCTCCTCGCGGATCCCTTCTACCTGTTCGACCGACTCGGCTTTCGATCCCAGCACGTCGACGCAGATCTCGACGAGTGCGTCCTCGCCGAACGCGAGTATGCCCTCACCGATCATGACCGCCGCGCGCGTGCCGACGTGCAGATCGAGCCGATCGCGCAGGTCGCGCGTGACGTCGACGATCCGCTCTACAGTCTCGTCGTCGAGCCCGTCGACGCGCGATTCGACGATCGCGAGTTCGGTCTCGCGCTCGTAGTAGCCGAGGTGGACGCCGATGAATCGATCGAGTAGTGCGTCCTGTGGGCGATGGACGCCGGCGTACTCCGCCGAGTTCGAGGTGAAGATCGCGCGGAACTCGGGGTCGACGTCGACGACGCGCTCGTCGCCGCGCTGGCCGGGCCGATCCAGAACGCCCTCCTCGAACACCGAGAGAAGGACGTTGTGGGCGGCGGGTTTGGTCCTGGAAAACTCGTTGTAGACGAGCGTCGCGCCGTGTTTAACCGC
>JAWARX010000052.1:0-10116 GCA_038893155.1 Halalkalicoccus sp. | reverse complement strand
CGAGCCCCTCGCCGTGCTCGACGGGGCGTCGCTGAACCCGTTCAAGACGGGTGCGGCCGGTGCGGTCGGCGTCGACGCGCTCGCGCGCGAAGACGCCTCGACGCTCGGACTGATCGGCAGCGGCACGCAGGCCCGCGGCCAGCTCCGGGCGATCGCCACGGTCCGGGATCTCGATAGCGTCCGGGTCTACTCGCGGATCCCGGAGAACCGCGAAGCGTTCGCCCGGGAAATGAGCGCGGAGCTCGGCCTCGCGATCGAGGCGGTCGAATCGAGCGCGGAGGCCGTCTCCGGGGCCGACGTCGTCGTCACCGCGACGAACGCAGCTCGGCCCGTGTTCGACGGCGATCTGCTCGATTCGGGCACGCACGTCACCGCGATGGGACAGTACGACACTCGAAAGCACGAACTCGACGCGACGACGGTCGCACGCGCCACGTACGTCCTCGATCTCGCCGCGCGCGCCGACCGGGACGCCGGCTCGCTGATGGCCGCCGTCGAGCAGGGGGCCGTCGGCCCGGACCACGTCCACGCCGAACTCGGCGAGGTGATCGCCGGCGATGCTCCCGGTCGCGAGAGCCCGGACGAGATCACCGTCTTCGACAGCGGCGGCACCGGCATCGAGACGGTCGCCGCCGCGGCCATGCTCTACGAGCGCGCACGCGAGGCGGGACGCGGAACCGAAATCGAGTTCGCCCCGGCGAGCGAGGCGATGCGCGACTGAGAGGGGCATCGAAACAGTAAGCGACGATGCGCCGAGACGAACGCGTCCGGCGGACTCGTCTCTCGGGCGGTTTTGCTCCAACGCGACGGTTTAACTCGGTTCGAACACGTCGTTCGTGGCAATGTCTCACGGGGCGCGGATCTACTACGGCTGGGTGGTCGTCGCGGCCTGCTTTCTGGGCTCCTTTGTCGTCTTCGGTCTCTCCTACTCGTTCGGCGTCTTCTTCGAGCCCATCCTCGCGGAGTTCGGCCACTCGCGGGGCGTGACGTCGATCGCCTTCGGCGTCCAGTCGCTGATGCTGTATCTGGGTGCGGCCGGGATCGGGGTGCTCGTCGATCGCTACGGCACCCGACGAATGCTCGCTGTCGGCACCGTCGTCCTCGGGGTCGGTCTCCTGGGGACCAGCCGGGCCCCGTCGCTTCCCGTCCTCGTCGTCACCTACGGGGTCGTCACCGGGATCGGGATGAGCGTCCTGTTCGTCGTCTCGTACGCGACCGTTCCCCGGTGGTTCGACCGCCGACAGGGACTCGCCGGCGGGTTGGCCTCTGCCGGCCTCGGCATGGGAATGGTCGTCGTCGCGCCCGCCGCCGACGCGTTGATCGTCCGACAGGGTTGGCGGAGCGCGCTCGTCGTCCTCGCGGGCTGTGCCGTCTCGCTCATGGTCGTCGCCACCCTCGCCATCCGCGACGAGCCCGCGACCGAGGAAGTCCCGCCCGAGGAGTTCGCCGGCGGGTTCCGGGCGAGCCGGCGCGTCGGCGTGCTCGAACGCCTCGAGACGGTGGGAGCGATCGCCCGCACGCCCGCGTTCGTCGCGCTCTTTGCCGGCTGGCTCCTCGTCTACACGACGCTGTACGTCGTCCTCTCGCATCTCGTCGTGCACGTCGTCGATCTGGGACTCTCGCGGACCGTCGGCGCGTTCGCGCTCGCGCTCGTCGGCGGGGCGAGCGTCGTCGGCCGGATCGGGATCGGCCGTACCGCAGATCGGCTGGGGAGGGTCCGGACGTTCGTCGGCTGTTCGGCGGTAATGGGGATCGCCACGCTCTGGCTGCCGGCGATCGAGGCCGAGGGGTCGTTGCTCGCCTTCGCGGCGGTCTACGGGCTGGCCTACGGGGGTAACGGCGCGCTGCTCGCGCCGCTCACCGCCGACCTGTTCGGCCGCGAGAACATCAACGCCGTCTTCGGGCTGGTCGCGATGTCGCTCGGCTTCTCGGGACTCGTCTCACCCTACGTCGCCGGGGCGGGCCACGACCTCCTCGGGACCTATACCCCCGCGTTCGTCGCGAGCGGCCTCGCGGCGCTCGTCGGCGCCGGCGCGATCGCGCTCGCCGGGCGGCTCCGTGCGTCGGCGTAGCGGCGTCCTCTACAGCCCGATCGCCTGGGTGAGCGTCAGCCCGCTGGCGAGCGCGCCGACCAGATACCCGGCGATGGTCCCGCCGTTGAGCAGGGGGAGCCCGGCGTGTGCTCGGCCCTGTAGCACCATCCACAGCAACACGAGCAGCCCGCCGAGCATGCCGATCATGCCCCCCAGCGCGGGGACCGTAAGCGCGATTCCGGGAACGCCGAGCGAGGGCGCGGGTACGAAAAACGCCGCGCTGGCGACGAGGACCGTGGGGATCACCGCGTCGCCGAGCCCGATAAAGAAGGCGTCGCGACCCGCGTCATCGTTCTCGTTTTCGCCATCCGTCGTCGCCGCGTCCCCGTCACCTTCGCCGTCGAGAAACGTGTAGCCGGGCGAGACGGGGACGATGAGCAGGACGGGGATCTTGATCTCCATGACGCCGTCGGCGAGCGAGAGCATGTGTTTCGTCCCGTAGACGCTGATGGCGTCGTAGACGGCGAGTACGACCAGAAGAACGAGCGCGGGGAGAACCCCGAAGGTGATCCCGAAGATGCCGGCCGCGCCCGCGCCCATAATCACGCCCGCGGCGTCGATGACGTACCACTCGGGGTGAACGGCGAGACCCGCTCCGACCGCGAGCGCGCCGAGCGCCGCGAGGGCGTGGATCCCGCCGACCGTCACGACCGGCGGGAGCACGACCACGAGCACGTACCACGAGAGGAACACACTGGCGAGGACGACCATTCCGCGGATCAGCCACTGGAGGTCGAACCTGAACGCCGCGAGCATCAACCCCGTGGCGACGAGGATCGCGCCGATGTACAGCAGCGAGTTGGTCGGATCCTCGGGATCCTCGACCGCCTGCAGGCCCGCGGTCTGGAACGGCTCGACCAGCGCGAGCGCGCCGAGCTGGATCGCAAGAAAGAGCGCCACCGTGCCGGCGACGGCGAGGAATATCCGGGGACGCTGGTCCATACCGTCGGATCTCGCCGGCGAGCCTTGGGGGTTGCGTTCCCCGCTCACCGCGCGTAGAGCTTCCCGCCGAGCAGGTTCGGCAGGGTCGCCCGGTCCTCGGGCGTGACAGCGACGTAGGGCTGAGAAACGGGGCCGAACACGTCGACGATCCGGCCGATCTCCGAGAGCTCCTCGTCGACGACGACGGTGCCGATTTCGGGCTGGCTGCCCTCGGGACACCGGACGATCGCGAGCCCCTGTGCGGTCCTGACGACCTCGCCGACTCGCTGCATCGTCACTCCCGCATGGCCGTCACGTAGGCGGCGATCGCCTGGACGAGGTCGTTCTTCGAGGCGTCGTCGGCGTCCTCGATCAGGACCCTCCCTCTCGGTTCGTACTCGCGGGGATAGGTCCGCTCTCGCTCGATGACGGCGTCGTAGCCGACCTGTCCCGCGGCGGCGGCGATCTCCTCGACCGTCGGCTCCGAGACCGCGAGCTCCTGTGGAACGCGTCGTCCCTTCGACCGCGGGAGGTCGGCGTCGAGATACGCCGGCCAGATCACGTTTTCGACCATATACCCTCTCTCGATTCCTCGGGGCTAAAACCCCTTCCGACCTATCGCCGTCGCAAGAAGAGCAACGCGGCGGCGATGAGGGCGGCCAGCGCGGCGACGATCCCGAAGCCGGGCTGGTCTTCGCTCTCCGCCGCGTCGTCAGCGGGCTCCCCTTCCTCGTCCGTAGCCGGCTCGTCCGTATCGGCCTCGTCGGCGTCCTCGCTCTCGGCCGCCGCGTCGTCAGCCGCGGCATACGCCTCGGGGTGGAACGTCTCGGCCAGCGAGTCGACCGCGTAGACGACCTGCGGTCCGGGCTGGTTCATCCGCTGGGCGTCGACCTGCACCACGCGATCCTCCTGGCCAGCGCTCGTGCTCTCGATCACCTGCTCGCTCACGGGCGGCTCCTCGAAGGTATCGGGGTAGACGATCCAGTCGGGGTCCTCGCTGATGACGACCTCCTCGCTGATCTGGCCGTAGAACTCGATTCCAGCCTCGCTACCGAGGTTCTCGCCGCCGGCGGTCTCGATGACGTCCTCGATGAACGTCCCCTCACCGGCAGTAAAACCGTCGCCCATCGCGTACAGCACCGTGGGCGACTCCTCATCCTCGACCGCCCCCTCGATCGCGCCGAGCTCCTCGTCCATCCACGCGAGGGTGTCGGCCGCGCCCTCACACTCGCCGGTCAGCTGTCCGACCGTCTCGGTGTTCTCCCGCACGTCGTCGATCGAGGTGGCGCTCTGGACCTGGTGGACGGTCAGGCCGGCGTCCCGAAGCTGTTCGATCTGCTCCTCGTCGGCGACCGCAGAGGCGAGCACGAGGTCGGGTTCGAGGTCGATCACGCGCTCGGTGCTGACGGTGATCCCGTCGTCCTCGGAAATGTCCTCGACCTCGTCGTGCCCGTCGAGATACTCGGTGTACTGTCCGACGGGCATCCCGACGACCTTCCCTTGAGCGCCGATCTCCCAGAGCGTCTGGGCGTCACTGGGCTGCATCGCGACGATCTCCTCGGGCTCTTCCTCGATCGTGATCTCCTCGCCGGTGGCGTCGGTGACGCTCACCGGGAACTCACATTCGAACTCGGACTGTGCGGCTCCGACGCCGTCGTGCGCTCCGACGGCTCCCATCCCCACTGTCGACGTGAGCACGAGCAGGCCCACGACGACGGCAAACAGTTGTCGCATGCAGGCGACTGCGCACTTATTCAATAAGTATTTACCTAATGCAACTTCACTTGCTGCCGTGCAGCGACGGATCGAGACGGGGGCGTGGTCGGTCGGACTGAGTGTGCTGCTCGTCTGTGTGATTCTCACAAGCGCGGCGCTCGGCCCCGTCAGGATCGATCCGCTCGTGGTGGCGAAGGTCCTCCTCAACGCGGTGTCGGTCCCCGCAGAGGTCGGCCCGTGGACGTCGTTCGGAGCGGGGCCCCTCTCGATCCCTGTCCCGAGTCTCGGGTGGGCCTCGGCGTTCGAGTTCGACGTTCCCGCGACCCACGAGACGATCGTCATGCAGGTCCGCCTGCCCAGGGTGATCCTCGCGGCGGTGGTCGGCTTCGCGCTCGCCGCGGCCGGTACCGTCATGCAGGGATTTTTCAGGAACCCGATGGCGGATCCCTCTATCATCGGCGTCTCCTCGGGGGCGGCGCTGGGTGCGGTCGCCTCGATCGTCCTTCCCCTCTCGGTTGGCCTCCGGCCGATGGCCTTCCTCTGTGCGATCGTCACGGCCTTCGCGGTCTACCTGATCGCGAGCGAAGGGGGCCGGACGCCGGTCGCGACCCTTCTTTTAGCTGGCGTCGCGATCCAGACCTTTCTGGGCGCGATGATCTCGTACCTCCAGCTCAGCGCCGGCGAGAGCCTCGAGCAGGTCGTCTACTGGCTGATGGGCCACCTCCACACGAGCACGTGGCACGACGTGAGCCTCTCGCTGCCGGTCGTGCTTCCCCTCTTTGCCCTGCTCGTGTTCTACGCGAGCGACCTCAACGTTCTCTTACTCGGCGAGGAGGACGCCCGGAGTCTGGGGATCGAAGTCGAGCGAACCAAACGACTGCTGCTCGCGGCCGCGAGCGTCATCACCGCCGCCGGCGTCGCGGTCTCCGGCGTGATCGGCTTCGTGGGCCTGATCGTCCCGCACATGATGCGGCTGCTCGTCGGCCCCGATCATCGGATCTTGCTGCCGACCTCGGCGCTCGCGGGCGCGGTCTTTCTCGTCGCGACGGACACGGTCGCGCGCTCGGGGCCCGCCGAAGTGCCGGTCGGTATCGTGACCGCCGCGCTCGGCGCGCCCTTCTTCCTTTATTTGCTCCGCACGCGAGAGGTGCACGCGCTGTGATCGACGTTCGGGACGTGGACGTCCGGCTGGGCGGCATGGCCGTCCTCGATGCCGTGAGCGCCCACATCGGGGAGGGGCGGTTCGTCGGGCTCGTGGGTCCGAACGGCGCGGGCAAATCCACCCTGTTGCGCGCGATCGGCGCGGTGCTGACACCCGACGCCGGGACCGTGCTACTCGACGGCGAGGTCGCCCACGACCTCTCCTCGCGCGCGTCGAGCAGGCGGGTCGCGACCGTCCCACAGGACACGAACCTCTCTTTCGATTTCGACGTGCGCGACGTGGTGGCGATGGGACGGACCCCGTATCGATCGCGGATCCGCTCGAACGCGGACGCGGCGGGTGAGGAGGCCGTCGAACGGGCGCTCTCGCGGACCGAAACGACGGAGTTCGCGGAGCGTTCGATCAGCGCGGTCAGCGGCGGCGAACGCCAGCGGATCGTCCTCGCGCGCGCGCTCGCACAGGAGACGCCGATCCTGCTGCTCGACGAGCCGACCGCGAGCCTTGACATCAACCACCAGATCCGCACCCTCGAGCTCGTGCGCGATCTGGCCGACGAGGGCAAGACCGTCATCGCGGCGATCCACGACCTGAACCTCGCCGCCCACTACTGTGACGCGTTGCTGTTGCTTTCCGACGGACGGGCTCTCGAGGCCGGGCCGCCCGCGACGGTGCTGACCGAGGCGAACCTCGGGGAGGCCTTCGACACCCGCGCGGTCGTGAGTCGCCATCCGGTCACCGGGGCCGTCTACGTCACCGCCCTGCCCGAGCAGGGCGGCGACCGCGAGGGACGGGTCCACGTGATCGGCGGCGGCGCGAGCGTCTCGCGACTCCTCTACGTCCTGTCGGCGGCGGGCTACGACGTTTCGGTGGGCGCGCTCGGCGAAGGCGATTCGGACCTCGAGACCGCACGCCTGCTCGGGCTGGATACCGTCAATGTCGAGCCGTTCGCCCCGATCGACGCCGAGACGCGAGGGCGGGTCGAAGAGCGGATCGCCGCCGCCGACGCGACCGTCCTCGGGGACTGCGAGATCGGGGCCGGGAACCTCGCTAACCTCGCGTGCGCACGTGCAAGCGACGCCCTGGTGATCGTCGAGGACCGCCCGTTTGCGGAGCGAAACTACGCCGGCGAGGAGGCGAGCGAGCTGTACGAGTCGCTCGTCGCGCGCGGGACGGTCGTCAGCGGAAACGAGGTACTGGGTGCGGTCGCGGCGGCGATGGAGCGAAACGCGTAATTCCGCCCGGCCGAAGATCGGGTATGGCCTCGAAGTGGCGCGAACTCCTGCCGCACTACCTGGCGATGTTCGCGATCTACGTCGTGTTGATAACGCTGGTGGCCGCCCTCACCGGCCAGTCGAACTTCTGGATCTCGATCGGAATCGCCGCGGTGATCGCACTGGGCTATCCGCCGGCCGCCCGGCGCTTCGGTTTCGCGCCCGCGGCGTGGAACTAGAAATCAGGAGGTCGAAAGCGATCGCCAGACGTCGTCCAGTTTGTTCTTGACGTCCGCGCGATCCTCGACGGTCACCGAGTAGTGCTCGCTCTCGAAGTTCACGGTCACGCGCTCGACCGCGCGCCGATAGACGCTCACACGGCGGCGTTCCTCGGAGAGGATTCGGCCTTCGTGTTCGAGCAGATCCGCCTCCTCTAACTCCTCGATCCGACGATAACAGGTCGCGATCGGGATGTCGAGCTCCTCGCTCAGGGCCTGTGCCGAGCGGGCCTCGTCGGCCGCCCCGAGGATCGCCGCGTTGTACTCGTTGCCGAGCGCGTGGAGGACCGTATCAGGATACACTTACTGAGTAGTATGATATATACGATAATAATAAAGATGACGGCTGCGGTCGGACGCCTCACGGATTCATCACGGATGCGATAGTCGTCCGTAGTCCGTGCGGCGAGACCGGGACGCACGAACACACCACACGACACCTGTTCACGCACTCTCGTCCGTGGACCCGTCGGCCGATAGGGGCCTCCTAATCCGGTAGAGTGCGGCGAAGCGGCGATCGAACCCCCTCTACGCGGGAGTGGCCGTCGTATTCAGATCTGATAGCCAAAAAGGTAGTTTTATTATCATAAGAAAATAAATACTTCTTACGGGTTCGCCAGCGGTGGCAGACCCTCCAGACAACATGTTCGAAACACAGACGGAAGACAGGGGTCAAGTCGGCATCGGCACCCTCATCGTGTTCATCGCGATGGTCCTCGTCGCGGCGATCGCGGCGGGCGTGCTGATCAACACGGCTGGCTTCCTTCAGACGCAAGCAGAGGACACAGGAACCGAAAGTACGGAACAGGTCTCCGATCGCGTGCAGGTCGTTTCCGCGATCGGGAGCGTGAACGCCAGCGGTGACGAGCCCGTCATCGAGGAGGTCAATCTGACGTTCCAGAAAGCACCCGGTGCGAACAGCATCGCCATGGAGGACGTTCTGATCGACTGGCTCGGTGACAGCGCCGCGACCTACGAGATCACCGAGGCCGACATCGACGGCGAGACCGTCCTCCACGAGCGGACCGATCGTGCGACGGTCACCATCGAACCCGCTGACGATCCGTTCGGTGCTGGCGACAGCGCGGACCTGACGATCACGACCGGCTCGGGCGCTCAGACCATCGACTCCCTATCCGCTCCGAGCTACATCGACGACGAAACAAGCGCAGTGAGGCTCTAAGATGTTTGATGGAAACGCCGACGACCGCGGTCAGGTCGGCATCGGCACCCTCATCGTGTTCATCGCGATGGTTCTCGTTGCGGCGATCGCAGCGGGCGTACTGATCAACACCGCCGGCTTCCTCCAGACGCAGGCCGAAGACACCGGTACGGAGAGCACCGAGCAGGTCTCCGACCGGCTACAGGTGCTGAGCCAGACCGGCGCGGTCGACGGCGACAACGTCACGACGGTGAACTTCACCGTTCAGAAAGCACCCGGTGCAGGTGACATCGACCTCGAAGGGTTGCATCTGGAGTACCTGAGCGATAGTGGCGCGTCGGGCGTCACGTATGACGAGAGCGAAGTAGAGGGCTTCACCGTCGAGGCCATCAGTGCCGAAAACGAGGGCGACAACGTCCTGAGCGATCGGAGCGACCGGTACGTTGTCTCGATCGATCTCGAAGTGATCGACAACGAGGACATCAACGTCCTCGGCGAAGGCGACGGTGCGGAAGTGACGTTCACGACGCCCTCGGGCGCACAGAACACGGTGACGATCAACGTCCCGAGTTCGCTAGCGGGCGCTGGCAGCGTTACCGCGCTCTGAGTAGCATCGCTCGTAACGAATAGCTGACCGGTCGTCGCTGTGACGTGCCGTCGGATTTCGAGGACAACAACACAATGGGCTTCAGCGTAAGCGGATCCACGGTGGTGATCCTGATCGGCTGTCTGATCGCGTTCAGCGCCGCCTTCTCGGTGGCGACCGACAGCCTCGATCGCGTGAGCACCGCCCAGGACGACCGCGCTGATCGCCTCCTCGATCGACAGAACACGGCAATCGAGATCGGTGACGTGGTACGGGACGGCGAGGGCAACCTCACCGTCAACGTCACGAACACCGGTTCGACCGTCCTCTCGATCGATCGAACGGACCTGCTCATCGACGGGGAGTACGACGACACCGCCCCCACGGTCGTCGGACCGAGCGGGGAGACGAAAAACGAGACGGGCCTCTGGGTGCCCAGCGACACCCTCCGCTACGAGGTCGAGTCCGACGGCGACAGGGTAAAAATCGTCACCGAGAGCGGCGTCGCCGCCTCGGCGGAGGTGGGCGAGTAGATGGGCTCGGTTTCGATCTCGCATCTGGTCATCTTCATCGCGAGCCTGCTGGTCGCCGCGAGCGTCGCGGGCACGCTGATCGCCGGCGTCGAGGAGGTGAGCAGTTCGGTCGACAGACAGAGCGAGGAGATGACCACGCAGATCGACACCGACATCGCGATCATCAGCGATCCCGCGAGCGACGCGATCTACGACGACGGGGGTGACGGCGACCCGACGGTATCGCTCTACGTCAAAAACACCGGCGAGAACGCGCTTGACGCCGACGATCCGGAGATCGACGTGCTGCTGGACGGTCAGTACCAGTCCACCCTCGACGTCGCCGTCGTCTCCGGCGGCGACCGGTGGTCCTCTGGGGCTGTCGCCGAACTGACGGTGACGCTCGATTCGGAGCTCGATGCCGGCGACCACCGCGTGACCGTGATCGCCCACGGCAACCGGGATACTTTCAAGT